>JBKJNP010000035.1:0-5828 GCA_046593565.1 Sphingomicrobium sp.
CGTCCTGCGCTGCTTCGAGAATGACGACATCCAGCATGTCGCCAACAAGGTCGATCCGATCGCCGATGCCGAAGTGGTCGAGACCGAGCTTTTGCTGTCCGACCTGGAAAGCCTCGAGAAACGCGTGCCCGCGCTGGCCAAGAAGGGCACGCAGGGCGACAAGGAAGCCAGGATCGCCGCCAGCGTGCTCGGCCAGGCGCTCGAGCTGCTGCGCGAAGGAAAGCCGGCCCGCCTCACCGTCCCGAAAGACGAAGAGGAGGAACGCCACTTCGCCCAGGCACAGCTGATCACCGCCAAGCCCGTGCTTTATGTCTGCAACGTCAACGAGGACGATGCCGCCAAGGGTAACGAAATGTCGGCTTTGGTGTTCTCCAAGGCCAAGGCCGAGGGCGCCAATGCGGTGGTCGTCTCGGCCGCGATCGAGAGCGATATGGTCGAAATGGAGATGGACGAGCGGCTCGCCTTTCTCGAGGAAATGGGTCTCCACGAAACCGGTCTCGCCCGCGTCATCCGCGCCGGTTATGATTTACTTCATTTGATTACTTTCTTCACCGTTGGCCCGAAGGAAGCACGCGCCTGGACTGTCTCGAAGGGTTCAAAAGCCCCGCAGGCGGCGGGGGAAATCCACACCGACTTCGAACGCGGTTTCATCCGCGGCGAAACCATCGCCTATGATGATTATGTCGCCTTGAACGGAGAAGCCGGCGCCCGCGACGCCGGCAAATTGCGCCAAGAAGGCAAGGAATATGTCGTCAAGGACGGCGACGTCCTCCACTTCAAGTTCAACGTTTGACCGGCTTGCCCGCCGGTTGCCGGTCGCTTAGCCAAAGCGCGTGACCGCGCCACCGACCATCGACTTCGCCCGCCAAATGGCTGCTTCGGCGCGCGATCCCGACCTGCTTCGTGCGGGCCAGGCGCTGGCGGCCAACGACCTCCCGATCGCGGAAAGCCTGCTCCGCCCGTACCTCAAGCGGCGCCCGACCGACGTTGCCGCGATCCGCATGATGGCCGAGCTTGCGGCGCGGATCGGGCGGCTGGTCGATTCCGAAAATCTGCTGCGCCGCGCGATCGAGCTCGCGCCCGCCTTCACAGCCGCCCGCGCCAATCTCGCCACCATCCTCTACAAGCAAAACAAACCGTCCGAGGCGATCACCGAACTGGAGGCGATCGAGCGCGAAGGCGCGGCCAATCTCGGCCACTCCAGCCTCAAGGCCGCAGCGCTAAGCCGGATCGGCGGGCATGACGAAGCGCTCGGCCTGTACCGCTTGCTGCTCGACGCGCGACCCGACGAGCCCAAATTGTGGATGAGCTTCGGTCACATCTTGAAGACCGTCGGCGAGCAGCAGGAGAGCGTCGCCGCTTATCGCCGCGCGATCGCCATCCGCCCGAGCTTGGGTGAAGTGTGGTGGAGTCTCGCCAATCTCAAGACGATCCGCTTCGACGAATCCGACATCGCCGCAATGGAGGCCGCGCTCGACGAATCGGATCTGGCCGACGATGACCGCTTCCACCTCCATTTCGCGCTCGGCAAGGCGCTGGAGGATCGCGGCCAGGCCGAGGCCAGTTTCACCCATTATGCCACGGCCAATCACCTTCGCCGCGCCACCCTCGCCTACGATCTGTCCGATATTCATGATCATGTCGGCCGCTCGATTGCTTTGTTCACCCCCGCTTTTTTCGCCGCCCGAGAAGAACTCGGTTGCCCGGCCCCCGACCCGATCTTCATCGTCGGGCTGCCGCGCGCCGGATCGACCTTGATCGAGCAGATCCTGGCCAGCCATCCCGCGATCGAGGGAACCAGCGAATTGCCGGACATCCCTGCCATCGCGCGGCAGTTGGGTGGACGAAAATCGAATAATGAACCGTCACTCTATCCCGATTGCCTGGCCGATCGGTCCGCCGCCGACCTGGCCGCGCTGGGCGAGGAATATCTCATCGGCGCGCGGATCCAGCGGGTCACCGACCGACCCTTGTTCATCGACAAATTACCCAACAATTGGGCGCATGTCGGGCTGATCCAGCTGATCCTGCCGAACGCCAGAATCATCGACGCCCGCCGCCATCCGCTGTCGTGCGGCTTCTCCAATTTCAAGCAGCATTTCGCGCGCGGCCAGGGTTTCACCTACGACCTCGGCGATATCGGCGCTTATTACAGCGATTACCTGCGCCTGATGCGTCACTTCGACTCGGTCCAGCCGGGCCTGGTCCACCGTCTGATCCACGAAGACTTGATCGACGATCCGGAAACCGAAGTTCGCCGCCTGCTCGACCACCTCAACCTGCCGTTCGACCCCGCCTGCCTCGCCTTCCACGAAAACAAGCGCGCGGTGCGCACCGCAAGCTCGGAACAGGTCCGTCGCCCGATCAGCCGCGAGGGACTCGATCAGTGGCGCCCGTTCGAGGCCTGGCTCGGCCCGCTCGAGACGGCACTTGGTGCAAATTTGAAACAGTGGCGCGATTAATGACGAAGTGCTCCATCACTTTCACGAATGTGAATTGACGCTGTTTCGAATGCGCAACATTCTCCGCCATGGGCAATTGGGGAATGAAGATGCTGCATTTTGGGAACGTTTCGGGTTGGAAGCGCGTCGGCTTCGGGCTTCTGGTGTCGACCGCTATGTGCGCGCCAGCGCTGGCGCAGGATGCCGCCGCGCCGCCGGTTGACCCCGCCACCGCCCCGGCAGCGGCTGCCGCACCGGCGACCGACGAAGAAGAAATCGTCGTCACCGCCACCAAGCGCAGCGAGAATCTCCAGGATGTGCCGATCGCGATTACCGCGCTGTCGACCAAGACGCTCGAAGATCTCCAGATCGACGCGTTCGACGATTATGCCAAACTGGTTCCCTCGCTGTCGTTCAAATCGTCGGGTCCCGGCTCGGCCAACGTCTATTTCCGCGGTGTCGCCTCGGGCGAGAATGCCAACCATTCCGCTTCGCTGCCCAGCGTCGGCACCTATCTCGACGAGCAGCCGATCACCACCATCCAGGGCGCGCTCGACCTGCATATCTTCGACATCGCTCGGGTCGAGGCGCTGGCCGGGCCGCAGGGCACGCTGTACGGTGCCTCCAGCCAGGCCGGCACCGTCCGGATCATCACCAACAAGCCCGATTTCAGCGGCCTCTATGGCGCGGTCAACCTGGAACTGAACAAGGTCGCACACGGCGATTTCGGCTACACTGGCGAGGGCTTCGTCAACCTGCCGATCGCGACAAACGTCGCGGCGCGCGTGGTCGGTTGGTACCGCAAGGACGCCGGTTATATCGACAATGTCGCGGGCAGCTTATACTTCCCGACCGCAGATATCACGTTCGACAACGACCGCTTCGTCGAAGACGATTATAACGATGTCGAGACCTACGGTGCGCGCGCCGCACTGCGCATCGACCTCAACGACAATTGGACGATCACCCCCCAGATCATGGCCCAGAGCCAGGTTTCCAACGGCTCGTTCGCGGTTGAGTCGGGGCTCGGCGATCTCAAGACGATGCAGTTCAACCCGGAAAAATACGACGATAAATGGTGGCAGGCCGCACTGACCGTTGAAGGCAAGATCGCCAATTTCGACGTGACCTATGCCGGCTCCTACATGAAGCGCCAGATCGACGGCGAATTTGACTATGCCGACTACGCTTACTTCTACGATGCGCTCTACGGTTACGGCGCCTATTTCGTCGACAATAGCGGCGATCCGGTAAACCCCAACCAGTACATCCAGTCCGATGACGCATTCACCAAACAGTCCCACGAACTGCGCATTACCTCACCGGCGGACAAGCGCCTGCGCCTCGTCGCCGGCCTGTTCTACCAGCGCCAGACCCATCGCATCATCCAGAATTACATCATCGACGATATCGCCGATTCGATCACCGTCCCGACCACCGAGAGCAACATCTGGCTGACCGACCAGAAGCGCGTCGATCGCGACTATGCCGTGTTTGGCGAGCTGGCGTTCGACATCACGCCCAAGCTCACCGTCACCGGCGGCGGGCGCCTGTACAAGTTCGACAATACCTTGGTCGGCTTCTTCGGCTTCGCCAATCCGGGCTACAGCGGCAACCCGATTTACAATTGCACCGGCTTCGGTCCGCCCAGTTTCGGTGGCCCCTGCAACAACGTCGACAAGCGCACTAAGGGCGACGGCTTCGTCCACCGCCTCAACCTGACCTACAAGCCCAACGACGATTTGCTGTTCTACGCCACCTGGTCACGCGGTTTCCGGCCGGGCGGGATCAACCGCCGCGGCAGCCTGCCGCCGTACCTTCCCGACTTCATCACCAACTATGAAGTCGGCGCCAAGATCAGCTTCGGCAACGGTTCGCATTTCAACGTCGCCGCTTACCAGCTCAACTGGGCGGACATACAGTTGTCGTTCCTCGGCGCCAACGGCCTGACCGAGATCCGCAACGCGGGGGATGCCAGGATCCGCGGGCTCGAGGCCGACCTGCTGCTGCGTCTCGCCCCCGGCCTGACGTGGCAGACCGGCGCCTCCTATAATAACGCCAAATTGCTCAATGACTTCTGCGCTTACTCCAACCCGCAGAATGACTGCACCATCCCCGGGCCCGACGACCGCGATGCGGACAGCGACCCGGAGGTCAATTCGGTGCTCGCTCCCGACGGCACGCGCCTGCCGCTGACCGCCAAACTGAAGGGCAATTCGCGGATCCGCTACGAATGGAATGCGACCAGTTCGATCAAGGCCCACGTCCAGGCGCTGGTCAGCTACGAAGGATCGCGCCGTCGCGACCTCCGGCTGTTCGAAAATTCGATCTACGGCAACATGAAGGCCTATGCGACGGTCGACCTGGGCGCCGGGCTCGACAAGGGCCCATGGTCGGTCGACCTGTTTGCCAAGAACCTGTTCGACAAGCGCGGACAGGTTACCAAGGGCATCCAGTGCGTCGAGGCGGTGTGCGGCGATCCCGGCGGAGCGACCGCGATCGGGCCCAAGATCTACACCACCGTCATCCGCCCGCGCACGATCGGCCTGCGCATCGGTCGCAAATTCTAGCGCCGGCGCGTTCCACCATGCTACCTCCACCGCTTGGTTAAGTATGGCGGAACCGAGTGGCCGGGTTGCAACGAACGATGATCGCTGATCCCAAGGCGGCGCTGACCGAGGCGCGGCGGTTGCTCGCCTCGGATCCGGAGGCGGCGGCGGCGGCGGCGCGCTCCCTGCTCCAGTCCGATCCGGACAATGCCACTGTTCTGCGGCTGCTCGGTCAGGCACTTCGTCGCGCCGGGCAGTCCGATGCAGCGGCCGAAGCCGAACAGCAGGCGATCGAGGCGTCGACCCGCAACCCGCTTCACCTCGGCGCGGCACGGGCGCTCCAGGCTGGCAATGTGCGCGAGGCCCAGGCCTTGCTCGCGCGATTATTGGCCGCGGATCAGAATGATGTCCTCGCGCTGACCATGCTCGGCCTGCATTGGACCGCAGTTAGCGAGTTCGAAATGGCCGAGCCCTTGCTTCGTCGCGCGGTCGATCAGGCACCCGACCAGCCCTCCACCCGCATGGCGCTTGCCGAATTGCTGCTGCGCTCGAAACGCGCGGCCTCTGCGTTGGCTGAGCTCGACCATATCAAGGGCGACGCCGTGACAAGCGAACCGATCCAGTCGCTCCGC
Organism: Sphingomicrobium sp.; assembly: GCA_046593565.1. Classification (GTDB taxonomy): domain Bacteria; phylum Pseudomonadota; class Alphaproteobacteria; order Sphingomonadales; family Sphingomonadaceae; genus Sphingomicrobium. The sequence goes on from JBKJNP010000035.1 coordinate 5,623, forward strand.
GCGGAATGCCTCAGCGCGCTCGGGCGTCTCGACGAGGAACTGGCGATCCTCGAACCGCTGGCGGCCAGGCCCGCGACAAACTCGATCGGCTATTCGCTGCGCATCGGCCATGCCTTGCGTTCACTCGGACGCGAGGCGAAGGCCGCCGCAATCTATCGCGGGATTACGCAAAAACATCTTGGCGAAGGCACCTCGTGGTGGAGCCT
>JBKJNP010000006.1:0-10396 GCA_046593565.1 Sphingomicrobium sp.
CGTCCTCGACCAGCAGGAGTTGGCGGCTGCTCATCAGTCCTGCACCTCGAGCGCGTCACTGCCCTTGGGCCGGTCACCCAGATAGTCGCCGGTCGCGGCATAATAGACCATTTCGGCGATGTTGGTGGCATGGTCGCCGACCCGCTCGACATTCTTTGCGACGAACAGGAGGTGGGTCGACTGGGTGATGTTGTGCGGATTTTCCATCATGTAAGTCAGTAAGGTGCGGAAGATGCTGTTGTAGAAATCGTCGACTTTCTTGTCGCGCTCGATCACCAGCAGCGCCGCTTCATGGTCGCGCTCGACGAAGGCGGTCAGCACATCATGCACCATCTCGGTCGCGATGCGCGCCATTTCCGGCATCAACGACAAGGGCTCGACGTTGCCGATATCGGTCAGCAACGGCACCCGCTTGGCGATATTCTTGGCATAATCGCCGATCCGTTCGACCACGCTCGAAATCTTGAGCGCGGCGACGACATCGCGAAGGTCGCCGGCCATCGGCGCGCGCAAGGCGATCAGCCGCACCGCCCGCCGCTCGGTCTCGATCTCAAGCGCGTCGAGCTTGCGGTCTTCCTCGACGACATGCCTTGCGCCTTCGAGATCGCGCTCGACCAGGCAGCGCATCGCCTCGCGGATATTATGCTCCGCCAGCCCGCCCATCTCGCTGATGAGCGCACGCAGACGATCGAGATCGTCGTCGAATGCCTTGATCGTGTGTCCGCCAGTGGTGGCCATTGTCTTGCTCCGATCAGCCGTAGCGGCCGGTGATGTAGTCCTGAGTGCGTCGTTCCACCGGATTGGTGAAGATGTCGGCGGTTTTGCCATATTCGACCATTTCGCCGAGATGGAAGAAGGCGGTCCGCTGCGACACGCGCGCGGCCTGCTGCATATTGTGAGTGACGATGGCGATCGCATAGCGGCCGCGAAGCTCGTGGATCAGTTCCTCGATCTTGGCGGTGGCGATCGGGTCAAGCGCCGAGCAGGGCTCGTCCATCAGGATGACTTCGGGATCGACCGCGATCGCGCGGGCAATGCACAGCCGCTGCTGCTGCCCGCCCGACAAAGCGGTGCCGCTTTCCTCGAGCCGATCCTTGGCCTCGTCCCACAGACCGGCGCGGCGGAGCGATTTCTCGACGATCGCGTCGAGCTCGCTCTTGCCCTGGGCGAGGCCGTGGATGCGCGGGCCGTAAGCGACATTCTCGTAGATCGATTTGGGGAAGGGGTTGGGCTTCTGGAACACCATCCCGACCCGGGCACGCAGCTGGACCACGTCCATCTTGGCCGAATTGATATTCTCGCCGTCAAGCTCGATTTCGCCAGTCACGCGGGCCGCCGGGATGGTGTCGTTCATCCGGTTGAGGCAGCGCAGGAAGGTTGACTTGCCGCAGCCCGACGGGCCGATGAAGGCGGTGACCTTGTCGTCGTGGATGTCGATGCCGACGCCCTTCAACGCCTGCTTCTCGCCATAGAAAACGTGGACGTTGCGCGCCGTCATCTTGGGCGCGCCGGTCGGGCCCGTGTCGGCGGTTTCCTCGACGTCGAGGGCGATTGGGACGATGGTGTCGATCATGTGCGAGGCCTTACCAGCGCTGCTCGAAGCGGTTGCGGAGATAGATTGCGAGCCCGTTCATCAGCAGCATGAAGATGAGCAGGACGATGATGGCGGCACTGGTCTTCTCGACGAAGCCGCGATCGACCTCGTCCGACCAGAGAAAGATCTGCACGGGGAGCACAGTGGCGGGCTCGATGATGCTGCCCGGGGGGGCGGCGATGAAGGCGCGCATGCCGATCATCAGCAGCGGCGCGGTCTCGCCCAATGCGCGGGCCATGCCGATGATTGTACCGGTCAGGATGCCGGGCAGCGCGAGCGGCAGGACATGGTGGAACACGACCTGCATCTTCGACGCGCCGACCGCCAGCGCGGCGTCGCGGATCGAGGGCGGCACCGAGGTGATCGCGTTGCGCCCGGCGATGACGATCACCGGCATGGTCATCAGCGCGAGCGTCAGCCCGCCGACCAACGGCGCAGAGCGCGGCAGGTTCATGAAATTGAGGAATACCGCGAGCCCGAGCAGGCCGAAGATGATCGACGGCACTGCGGCGAGATTGTTGATGCTGACCTCGATCAGGTCAGTCCAGCGGTTACGCGGTGCAAATTCCTCAAGGTAAAGCGCCGACAGCACCCCGATCGGGAAGGCCAGCAGCATCGTCACCAATATGGTCAGGAAGGTGCCCTTGAGCGCCCCCCACACCCCGACTTCCGACGCGTCGGTGGCATCGGACGAGGTCAAGAAGGTCGGATTGAATCGCAGCCGATGATCGGCCTTGGCCAGCAAACGCTCGATCGCCGGGTCACCATCGCGCTTGCCGGCGACATCGGCCTTGGACGAGGCCGGGAGCCACAGCTCGACACGGCGGGTGACCATGTCGGGATCTTCGACCAGCCGCTGCCCGAGCATGCGGATCGTCGCGCCGCCGAACAATTCGCCGCCACCTTCCCCGAACTGGGCGACCGCGGCCTGCTCGACGACATTGTCGAGCCCGGCGGCGCCGATCGCTTCGGCCGATTCGGGTCCCTTCAACGCGGCCGGATCGAGCATCAAGTCGGAGCGCGGGAAATCGATCGCCAGGTTGATTTCGGTACGGGTAAAGCCTCCCGCGCCCTTCCACGCCATGGTGATCAACAGAAAGGCAAGGAACGCCACCGACAGGCTGACCGCGGCCAGCCCGAAGAATTTGAACCGGCGCTCGGCGGCATAACGCTTGGCGACCAGCCGCTCCATCGAGCCGTCGGTCCAGCGGGTGGGGGCACTGCTATTCATATGCTTCCCGATACTTGCGCACGAAGCGCAGCGCGATGAGGTTGAGGATCAAGGTGATGACGAACAGGGCCAGGCCGAGCGCGAAGGCGGCCAATGTCTTGGCGCTCTCGAACTCTTGGTCGCCGGTCAGCAACTGGACGATCTGGGTGGTGACGGTGGTCACGCTCTCGAACGGGTTGGCGGTCATGTTGGCGCTCAGGCCGGCGGCCATGACGACGATCATCGTTTCGCCGATTGCGCGGCTGACCGCGAGCAGGACGCCGCCGACCACGCCGGGAAGCGCGGCCGGGAGCACGACTTTCTTGATCGTCTCCGACTTGGTCGCGCCCAACGCCAGGCTGCCGTCTCGCATCGCTTGGGGCACGGCGGCGATGCTGTCGTCGGCCATCGAAGAAACGAACGGGATGATCATGATCCCCATCACCAGGCCGGCGGCGAGCGCGCTTTCGCTGCTGGCCGAGGAAACGCCGATCGAAATGCCGAAATCGCGAACCAGTGGCGCCACGGTCAGCGCGGCGAAATAACCATAGACCACGGTCGGAACGCCGGCGAGAATCTCGAGAATCGGCTTGAGCCAGGCGCGGACGCGATGCGGGGCATATTGGGTCAGGAAAATGGCGCTCATGAGGCCAAGCGGGATGGCCACGATCATAGCGATGATCGCGCCGATGAAGGCGGTACCCCAGAACAGGGGAATCGAGCCGAACGCGCCCGACGATCCAGCCTGGTCTTCGCGCAGCGCGGTTTGCGGGCTCCAGGTGGTGCCGAAGAAGAATTCGGTCGGGCTGACCAGGCGGAAGAAGCGCAGGCTCTCGAACAATAGCGACAGGACGATCCCGAGCGTGGTCAGCACCGCGATCAACGAAGCGAGGACGAGCAGGCCGAGCACCATCCGCTCGACCCTTGAGCGGGCCCGGAAATCGACCTTGACCTTGCGCAGCGCGAAGAATGCCCCGACCAAAGCGATCAGGATTGCGATCCCGCCGCCGATCGCAGCGTAGCGCGAGCCGGCCTCGGCATAGACCGGGGCCAAGGCCGTCGATTCGGGGTTGAACCCGACCTCGATCGCGCCGCTGGCGATATCACGCGCTTCGGCCAATATGGTGTCGCGAGTCATCGCGAAATCGGGCAGCGCCTGTGCCGCCGGGGAGGCCATGACCGCATTGTCGACCAGCCGGCCCTGGACCGGGGTCCAGATGGCGAGGAACAGCAGGGCCGGGATCATTGACCACAGGCCGACGAAACTGGCGTGATAATTGGGCAGGCTGTTGAGGCGTGCGCCGCCACCGCGCAGCCCCTTCGCCCGACTACGGGCAAACAGGCCAGCGGCGACAGCGATCACCAGGATCGCGACGAGCGCAATGGTCAGGCTCATGGCGCTCGTCGCCCTTGTCGCTGCTTACTTGAGGCTCGACGGATCGAGCGGCTTGAGCGCCGCCGCCTGGGCGGTTGCCGCAGCCGCATCGGCGGCGCCCAGCGGCACCAGCCCGCGCTTGGCGAGCATTCCGCCCGCACCCATGCCCTTGGCATAGGCTTCGACGAACTGCTTGATCGACGGCTTGGCGGCCATATGCTCGCCCTTGATGTAGACGAACAACTTGCGGCTGCCCGGATAGGAAAGGTCGCTGATCGTGGCTTCGGTCGGGATCACGCCAGCGATCGAGACGGGCGCGACCTTGTCGGCATTCTCCTCGAGGAAGCTGTAACCAAGCACGCCGAGCGTGCCCGGCGCGGCGGCAACCTTCTGGACCAACAGATTGTCATTCTCGCCGGCTTCGACATAGGCGCCATCTTCGCGGATCTTGGTGCAGGTCGCCTTGTGCGCGTCCTTGTCCGATTCCTTCAGTGCCTTCATCGCCGGATCGCTGTCGCAGCCCTTTTCGAGGATAAGCTCGGCCAGGCTGTCACGAGTGCCACTGGTCGGCGGCGGGCCGAGCACGCGGATCTTGATCGCCGGAAGCGCCGGATTGACGTCTTTCCAAGTGGTTGCGGTCTGCGGCTTGCCATAGGGGTTGGCGGCGAGCGCCTTGTAGATGTCGGCGACGGTGACGTTGAGCGCCGGCTGGCCCTTGGCCTGGATCAGGGTCAGCCCGTCGATCCCAACCGGAAGTTCGATCACGTTCTTGGCGCCAGATTTGGCGCAATCGGCATATTCCGATGCCTTCATCGGGCGCGACGCATTGACCATGTCGGGGAAGTTATTGCCGACGCCCGAGCAGAATAATTTGATGCCCGCACCGGTGCCGGTCGATTCGACAATCGCGCTGTTGCCCGGGTTGGCGCGCTGGAATGCTTCCGACACGGCGGTGGTGAACGGATAGACGGTCGACGAGCCGACGATCTTGAGCTGGCTTCCGGCAGCGCCGCCGCCGCCCGAATCGTTGCCGCCGCAGGCCGCGACCAGCGCCACCAGCGGGAGGATCGCAATCGACTTGTTCATACCATCACCTTTTTCGAATGAAGGGCGCCCCTTGGCCCGGATCGCTGTGCCGCCTAGGCGAAGTCTCCCGGTGCCTGTGTGACGTTCATGTTACAATTTGATGACAGTGTTTGCAGTCAGTCGATCCCGGCAAGCGGCAGGCGGACATCGACGGTCGTTCCGGCGCCGGGGCGGCTGCGGATATCGAGCGTCCCGCGATGGCGTTCGACGATATGTTTGACGATCGCGAGGCCAAGGCCGGTGCCGCCCGATTCGCGGCTCCGCGCCGGATCGACCCGATAAAAGCGCTCGGTCACCCGGGGCAGATGATCGGCGGCGATGCCGTCGCCTCGGTCGATGACCCGCAGCAGGGCGCGCCCGCCTTCGCGCAGGACTTCAACCCGAACCTGCGGCGCCTTGGGTCCGCAGCCGTAGCGGACGGCGTTGGAAATCAAATTGTCGGCAACCTGCAGCAATTGGGCATGGTCGCCGATCACCGCGATCACCTCCTCGCTGGCGTGGACCTCGATCGTGCAACCCTTGCGTTCGGCCAAGGCCGCGGTCTGCTGGACGGCGATTTTCGAGATTGCGCCAAGGTCGATCACGTCGCGCGGCGCAACGAAGCGATCGGCCTCGATCCGCGAAAGATCCATCAGATCCTCGATGATCCGAAGCATCCGCGCCGCTTCAGTGTGGATCGTCGCGCCGAACCTGCGCCGCGCTTCTTCGTCCAGCGGTCCGTCCTCGGCCAGCGTCTCGGCAAAACCCGAAATGGTGGCGAGCGGGGTGCGCAATTCGTGGCTTGCATTGGCGACGAAATCGACCCGCATCCGCTCGGCCGCGATTGTGGCCGCGCGATCGGTCAGCCGAATCAGCGCGCTGCCCCGGCCAAACGGGCGGACCGACAATTGCCAAGGTCGCTCGGCGCTGCCGAGTCCGATGACGGCGACGTCGGCGCGTTTCCCGGCAAGGACCGCCCGGAGCGCCTGGGGGTGGCGGATGGCGATCCGGATGTCGCGATCGACGATTGTTTCACCGAGTAGTGCACGGGCGGCGCTATTTGCGGCCAGGGTACGGCCGGCGCCAACGATCAGCGCCGGTTCGTCGAGTGCCTCGAGGAGGGCATTGGTAGTGAGGGGCGATGCGGCCATGATGCCGCTCTAGCCCAGCGTCGGGGCGCCTAGCTAGGGAAAGCGAGGTCGTCGCGCTCCTGGCGGCTGCGCTGGTGGCTGCGCCACGTGCCGATGACGATGATCAGGAAGATCGGATAAACCCAGAAGCGCGCCGCGGCTGCATAGACCTGGGGAATGAGCAGCGGGTCGATCGCCTTCAACGCATGCCCGACCAGGGTGGTCAGTTGCAGGCCCGCGACCCACAGCGGCCAGAAACGGTCGGTACGAAGGGCAATGAACATGAAACCAAGAAGCGCCAGAGAATCGACGATCATTACCCCGGTCTCGACCCCGGCGTAGCTGCCGACAGGGCTGTACACGAGGTTGGTCGCAAAGGTCGCGACGATGCAGGTGGCGGCCGCCAGCCGTTCGTCCGCGCGGCCGCGAAGGAAGGCATAAGCGCACACCACGAACAGGATGGCGTAATAGGCGAGGGGGCTCAGCATAAGGGGCGAACGCCGGACTACAGCTTCGTAGCCCGGCGAATCAACCTCAAGCGACGATGCGCAGATCGGTGCGGGCGACTTTCGGCGGGCATTCCTCGCCTTCACCGAAGCTGACGGTGCGCAATCCGGGGACGAACTGCTTGGCGTCGACCAGTTCGCCATGGCAATTGGCCATGCCGCCGCGGGCCGCGACCAACGCTTGGACCGTGGATGCAAGCTGTTCGAACGCCGCGTGACCGGTCGCCGTGGCGATCCCGGCGGCGGCGCGGGCGCGGAGCATCTTGGATTGGAGATCGGCGATTTCGATGAGCGCTTCCTCGATGCAATCCTCGACGGTGCGGATCTGGGTGGCGACTTCGTGGGCGGCGTGTTCGATGACCTGTTTGCGCATGACTTCTCCTTGCCGCGCCGCGTTGCCGCGGGCGGGCCTGTTGCTCAGGAGACATGAAGTGTCTGGCCTAGCTGCCGATCATCCTGGAGAGGCTTTCAAGCCCGGCGAGATACATCCCCGCCGAAAACAATGCGCCAATCGCGATCAGGAAAATCCAGAGCAGCCGGATGCCGACGCTCATCTCATTCCTGGGGTGACTCCTCGTTGCGAACGGCAAAGGCAGGGAAGACCAGACCGACCCAGGCTTCTGCTCGGTATTAAAACCGAGGTCACCAGCCTTCCCTGCACGGTCAGCGTGCCGAATCTGAAAACCGACCGCCGCATCGGACTGGACGGGATTATGATCGACGGGAATGTGCGGCGATTGATCTATCAAACGCTGATATGGACCAAGCTCGCGCGACACCATCCGCGCGGCTTGCGAACGCCGTTCGACGCCAAGGATCTGCAGGGCGAGGCGAATGCGCTGGTCGACGGTATGCGACGAAATGCCGAGCTCGACGGCAATTTCCTTAGACGAGAGATGCTGGTCGACGAGGCGCAAGCAATCGAGTTGGCCGGGCGTGAGGCGGCTGACCGGGCTTCCACCCGGTTCCGACCGTCGATCGATGCCGTTTTCCCCAGGCGCCAAATTACCCACTCTAACTCCCGCTGCAATTGCTAACATAGTTGAGCACCCCCCGCGAATCCCGAGGGAGTGTAGGCGAAAGTGCCCAGCTTCTCAATTAATGTCCGTTAACGTGCCAGAAACCGAGTCGGGCGGGGTAATTTGGTCCGAAACGGCGAGAGTTTGGGCGATCCGGCGGGTGCAGTTCTTGGCCGTTACTTGCTACATAGGAGCCTGTGCGGTCGCCCAGCGGCGCGGCCCCGCTCGCTATCCCGCCGGACCCTGGAAATGGTGGACAGGGCTGGATTCGAACCAGCGTACGCTTGCGCGGGCAGATTTACAGTCTGCTGCCTTTAACCACTCGGCCACCTGTCCAGATGGCGGGACGGACGTCCCGTGTCGCGGCGCGGCAAATGGCCGCGCTGGGCGATGCTGTCAATGCGGAGGAGGGAAGGAAGTTGCGTGGTTTGAGCTGTTGGGCAGGCCGAAGTTCATGCCGGTCGCCCGTCGCTTGGCTCCGGCGCTCCAAAAAGAATAGGCCCCCGGCCTATTCTTTTTGGAGCGGGTGAAGGGAATCGAACCCTCGTCGTAAGCTTGGAAGGCTTCTGCTCTACCATTGAGCTACACCCGCAACGCCCGCCGATTGCCACAGCAAGGCGAACGCGGTCAACGTATGCTCTGCGATTACGTGGAATGGTGAAGGCGACGGATTCACCGTCAGACCAAGCGTTCGCCGTTGCTCGCGATGATCCGGCTGTAGAGTTTGGCGCTGTCCTTGGGCGTTCGGACCTGCGTTTCAAAATCGACATGGACCATTCCGAACCGCTTCGAATAGCCGAGTGACCATTCGAGATTGTCGAACAGAGACCATAGCATATAGCCGCGGACATCGACCCCGGCAGCAATCGCGTCGCCGATCGCCGCGATATGACCCTGGAGATAGGAGACCCGCAGCGGATCATGGACGCCGCCTTCCGCCGCGACCGGCGGATCGTAGAAAGCAGCGCCATTTTCGGTGATATAGAGCGGTATGTTGCCGTATAATTTTTTGAACCAAAATAGCAGGTCGGTCAGCGCGGGGGCATGAACTTCCCACCCGGTTTCAGTGTAGGTCTTGCCCTTCTGCATCACCATGCTGGCCCGCAATGGCCAGCTCGCCGGATCGTCACGGACGACGTTGCGGGTGTAATAATTGATGCCGATGAAATCGACCGGCTGGGCGATGTAGGCAAGGTCGGCCGCGGGCCAGTCTGGCCATGCCTCGCCGAAGATTTCCTTCAGTTCGGCGGGATATTCGCCCTTCAATGCGGGGTCGAGATATTGGCGGTTCATATAGGCGTCGGCGCGCGCGGTCGCGGCCTTGTCTTCGGCGCTGTCGGAGGCGGGATATTTGGGCTCGATGTTGACCACCAGCCCGATTTCATGCGCGCCGACCTCGCGGTAGGCTTTCACTGCGGCGCCATGCGCGCGCATCAGATTGTGGCTGGCGATCGGCGCTTCGAACATGTTGCGATGGCCGGGCGCGAGCGCACCGTGGAGGTAGCCGCCGTCGGTCACCACCCATGGCTCGTTGAGCGTCACCCATTTCTTGACCCGCCCGTCGAGGCGGGCGAAGAGGATGCGGGCATAATCGGCGAACCATTCGGCGATATCGCGATTGAGCCAGCCGCCGCGATCGTCGAGCGCAGCCGGCAAGTCCCAGTGGTAGAGGGTGCACAGGGGCTCGATGTCGTGGGCGATCAGCGTGTCGACCAGCCGCTCGTAAAAGGCGAGGCCGGCTTCGTTGACCCGGCCGGTGCCCTCGGGAAGGATCCGTCCCCACGCGACCGAGAAGCGATAGGCCTTGAGGCCGAGCCGCTTCATCAGCGCGACGTCTAGTTCCATCCGGTTGTAGTGATCGCAGGCGACGTCGCCGGTGTCGCCCTTGGTCGCCATTAGCCGCGGATCGTGGCTGAAGCGCTGCCAGATGCTCGCCCCCGCACCGTCGGCCAGCGGCGAGCCCTCGATCTGATAGGCGGCGGTGGCCGCACCCCACAGGAAATCATCGGGGAAACGGGTCATTTTTTGTCCTTGTTGTTGACGGGTTTGGCAATCATGACCCGATTTCGATGCGTATTGGCTTGCCGGTTGAGGCAATGTTGAGCGCGCGATCGCGCCACGCGGCGCGACGGCCATCGACCCGCGCTTCGGGCGGCGGTCCGGCGAATGGCCAGGCGACGACGAAACCGCCGGGGGGACGCGCGCTGCCCGCGATGGTCGCGCTCAAACGCTGTGATGTGCCGCGCATGGCGAAGTCGAGGCTGCCGTAAGGTGTCGCGAGGCCGCGAATGGCCGATCCCTGGCCAACCAGCCAGTCCTTCGACAGCCCGCCGCCGAGCACGAGGGCCTGGTCCTCGCGCCGGTCCCAGGCGAACATGTCGAGCGCGCCGCGGACGAAATCCGACGCGACCCAGGCGTGCGGCATGTCGCCGATGAAGCGGATCTCGCGCGGATCGCGGCCGACCACCTCCGCCCATTGGTTCCAGGCGGCGGGGCG
>JBKJNP010000158.1:0-13721 GCA_046593565.1 Sphingomicrobium sp.
ATCACTTGCGCGCCCGCCTCGCTCAGCCGCTCGAAAATCGCCGGAAAACGCAGGTCGTAACAGATGGTCAGGCCCAGAGATCCAACCGGTGTGCCGCGCACTACGACCGGCCCCGCGCCAGCCTGATAGGTCGCGGATTCGCGCCAGCTTTCACCGGTTGGAAGGTCGACATCGAACAAATGCATCTTGTCATAGCGACCGACGATCTCGCCCGCCGCATCGATCACCACCGCCCGGTTGACCAATTTTCCGCCTTCGCCGCGCAGTGCCAGCGAACCGAGATGGACCCAGATGTCGTTCCTCGCCGCAGCATTGCGGACGGCAGCCAGCGCGATGTCATCGGCTTCGCTTTCGACCGTCCCCGCCGACCGCTCGCGATTGCCATCGAGCAGCCCCGCCATTTCGGGCGTGAACAATATTGCCGCACCGCCTTCCGCAGCTTTCTCCACGGCATCGACCAGGGTTGCGGCATTGGCGACCGGATCGATCCCCGTCTGCGACTGGAAAATGGCAATCTTGACCATGGTCAGGCCTGTCCCAAGCTCTGTCGAGGGCCCGCCAGCAGGTCGGCCAGCTTGCCCGACGACTTGAGGTTGAACAAATCGTCACAGCCGCCGATATATTTGCCGTCGATAAAAATCTGCGGAACGGTCGTTCGCCCGCCTGCGCGCTGAATCATCTCGCTCTTCTTGTCGCCGCCCATGTCGACTGGATATTCGACGATTTCCGCACCGCTTTCGGTCAACAGCCGTTTGGCGCGAACGCAATAGTTGCACCAATCCTTGGTATAGATCTCCACTTTCGCCAACAATATCACTCCCAGGATTGCCTAGCCCTAACGCTCGAGCAGGGACGGCCGCACCACTCGCGCAAAACAAATCAGGTCGACCTGGGCCGCGCCTGCGCGAAGCAGGGTTTTGGCGCAAGCCTCGGATGTGCTGCCGGTGGTCAGCACGTCGTCGACCAGCAGGAAATGGCGGCCCTTGACGTCCTCGGCAGGGTCGATCTTGAAGGCTGACCTCACCTCCATTGCCCGCTGCCGCGCATTCATGTTCTTGAGCGATTTGGTCCGCCGAACGCGCGTCAACAGCGCGGGCCGATGCGTCAGACCGCAGCTCTTGGCCAAATTGGCGGCGAGCAGTCCCGACTGGTTGAATCCGCGCCACCACAAGCGGCTGCGATGCAACGGGACCGGCACCAGGATCGTGTCCGGTGCGGCATCGACCAGCGGCCGCATGTAGCGCGCCATGGTTGCCGCAAGCGCCACCTTACGTGAATATTTCAGCCGCAGCACAAGCGACCGCGCAATCTCGCCATAAGCCACCGCGGCGCGACTGCGCGCAATCAACGGCGGCTTCGCCAGGCAGCGCCCGCATTGCTCAATTTCGGTGGCTTCCAGCGGCAGGCCGCATTGCTCGCAACCGCCCTGCCCCAACCACTCGATTTGCTGCCAGCAGTCTCCGCAAAACTGATGCGGCAAATCGGTGATCGTCCCGCATCCGGCGCAGCGCGCGGGAAGCGCGAAATCGAGCGCCGCCTGGCCCAGCCACTTCATTCCTCGCGCAATCGCTGCCATGCCCCCTTGTTGCTGCCAGCGCGGTTGCGCACAAGGGTGCCGTGAGACCTCCATTGTTCGACGACCATGCCCGCGCCAAGCGGCAACAGCGCGCCGCCCGGCTCGGCGGTGATCGCTTTCTCCATGAACGCGCGTTCGACGATTGCCTCGACCGGCTCGCGGACGTCCGCACCACGTTCGATGCCGCTATTATCATTGGCGGCCGCGACTTGCGCTGGCGCGACCGGCTAGCCGCGTTCGTTCCAGACGTTCGCCTCGGCGACGGTTCGGACATCGCGCCTGGATGCATCGACCTGTGCCTGTCGATCGGCGATCTGGAATCGACCAACGACGTCCAGGCCGCGGCCTTTGCGCTGCGCCACATGCTCCGCCCAGGCGGACTTTTGCTCGGCGCAATTGTCGGCGGCAGCAGCCTTCCACGCCTGCGCGGCGCGATGCTCGCTTCCGACCGCATCGAGGGCGGTGCGGCACCGCGTCTCCACCCCAGCATCGACGGCCCGTCACTCGCCGCGCTGCTGGGCTCGGTCGGCTTCACCGAGCCGGTGATCGAGGTCGATCGCGTGGCGGTCAGCTACCCCGATCTCGACCGGCTGGTGAGTGATCTGCGCGCAATGGGCTGCACCAACATTCTCACCGAACGGTCGAGACGTCCGATCAATCGTCTCGGACTATCCGCAGCGCGGGCCGCGTTCCTCGACGGTGCGGATCAAGCCGAAGAGCGTTTCGAACTGCTTCATTTCGCGGCCTGGGCGCCCGAAGTTAAATTGCGGCAACCCGAAATTTAACCCTGTAGTGGGAATAGTCTCTTAACCACTATCGCCTTATCGATGTCTTGTGGACCAAGACCAGAGGAGGGTGGCGTGACAGCTATCCGTAAACATTTGCGCACCTTGTGTGCGTCTGAGCGCGGCGCAACTGCGATCGAGTACGGGTTGATTGCCGCGTTAATCGTCGTTGCCATGATCGGCGGGCTCAAGACGCTTGGCGGAGGTGCTGGCGGCATGTGGGGCAAGGTCAGCAACCAAGTGCAAACCTTTATGTAGGCTCGGCGAAGCTACGTGCTCCGTCGGACTCCATAAACGACAATCTTGACCTTCTGCCCGGGGGTCAATGTCGCATTGGCGGCGAGACCGTTGAGCGAGCGGAACCGTTCGTCTTTGAAATCGCGATAAGCCATCCGCTGACCGAGCGACTGAACCGTGTCTCCGCGCACGACCGTGACCACATCGATCACCCTTGGTCGGATCGCTGTTGCATCCTGCGGGGCCAGGCGCCGCAACGAGTCGACCATCGACGAAAATTGCCCAATCCCGGCCCCCGCCTGGGTCAGCATTACGAAATGGTAGACGGTGTCACGGTCCCAGCGATAGGCCATGATGCTGACATCGACCGTGCCCGATGAAGTATTGGCGCGTCCAATGCTGTACATCGCCGGCAGCCCGTTGATGGTCGTCTGGCGCGGCTGCCCCATCGCAACCTGCTGACGCCCGCCAGTTAGCTGGTATAGCACCCGGTCGATGTACGTCTCCAGATTGCCGGTGTAGCCGCCACCGCTGAATTGCGCCTTGCCCGCCGACCCTTCGATGGTCACCGCGCTGGTGCTGTTCTGCATCAAATAGCCGGTCGGCACGACGAACTGCAGGCGCAGGTCGGGATGACTGAAGCCGCGGCCCTCGATCACGCCTTGCGCAGGGTCGTCATCGACCGTCAGACCTTCGATCTGGGCGAGAAAGACATCGCGATTGCGCAGGCCCTTGCCGGCCCGGCCGCTCTGGATCGCCAGCTGCCGTTCGCGCTGGACCCGATTTTCGCTGTTGGGGTGGGTGCTGGCCCATTCGGGCAGCGAGCGGTTGCCTTTGCCCTGGATCCTCAGCTGGAGCGCATCGGCCCGGCCTAGCGACGCCAGGATATTCGCCCCGCCGAGGGGGTCATATCCCGCCGCGACAACATAGCGTGTGCCCAGAGCATCGGCCTGATATTCCTGGTCGCGCGTAAAGCTCAGGGTTCGTAGCTGCGCGCTCTGCGAAAGCAGATTGCCGAATGCATTGCCACCGATCGCGCTGCCGACAATCGCCCCAAGTACGCCAAGGATCGAGTTGCGCTGTGCCGCCGACCGGCGCGCCTGGGCATGGTTGGCGGCGATATGGCCGGTCTCGTGGCCGAGCACGAACGCAAGTTCGGCCTCGTCGTCCATCAGCGCCATCAGCTGGCGCGTGATATAAATATAGCCGCCCGGCACCGCGAAGGCATTTTCAACCGCGCTGTTGAGCGTAGTGAAGCGATAGGTCTGGCCCGGATTGGCAACACCGGAATAGGCCGCGACACGCCGCCCGACACTTTCGACATAAGCCGCGCGCGCGCCGACTTCGGCGCCGCCATATTCCTTGACCAGTTCGGGATGCTGGCGCTGCGCTTCAGCCACCTCGCGCGGATTCAGGCTGCGCACTTGCGACTGTGCCGCGAGCGGTGTCAGGGCGACCGCGCTGGCGGCAAGCAGGAAGATCGGACGACGCATATTCACTCCGTACAAATGGGGGGATTTCTCCCCAATGAACGGGCAAAAATGCCTGTTGGTTCCGAAACGAAGCCTAGCCGATGGCGAGGAACTTGGCGCGCCGCTGGGCCAGCAATTCGTCGGGCCCGAACGCCTGCAGTCCGGCAATCTCCTCAACCACCGCTTCCTTCAACGCTTGAATCGCCGCCACCGGGTCGCGATGCGCGCCGCCGGTCGGCTCGGGAACGATCCGGTCGGCCACGCCCAGCGCTTGCAGGTCGGTCGCGGTGATTTTCATCGCCTCCGCGGCGTCGGCTGCCTTGTCCGACGTCCGCCACAGGATCGACGCGCAACCTTCGGGCGAAATCACCGAATAGACCGCATGCTCGAACATCAGCACGCGATTGGCTGCGGCCAGTGCGACCGCGCCGCCCGACCCGCCTTCACCGACCACAACCGCAATCAGCGGCACCTTCAGCGCCAGGCATTGCTCCGTCGAGCGGGCGATCGCCTCGGCCTGGCCGCGCTCCTCGGCCTGCACGCCCGGAAAGGCGCCTGGCGTATCGACCAGGGTCACCACCGGCAGGCCGAAACGGTCGGCAAGCCGCATCAGGCGGATGGCCTTGCGATAGCCCTCAGGCTTGGCCATGCCAAAATTGTGGCGGAGCCGCGACGCGGTATCGTCGCCTTTCTCATGCCCGATCAGCATCACCCTTCTGCCGTCGATCCGCGCCAGTCCGCCAATGATCGCCGGATCGTCGGCAAACGCCCGGTCCCCCGCCAGGGGCAGGAAATCGTCGGTCATGCCGATCACGAAATCCTTGAAATGCGGCCGGTCGGGATGACGCGCCACTTGCGACTTCTGCCACGGGGTCAGCCGCGCATAGGTATCCTTGAGCAATTTGGCCGACTTGGCCTCGAGCCGCTCGACATCGCTGTCGATGTCGATCGACCCTTCGCTCGCGGTCTCGCGCAATTCGGTAAGGCGCCGTTCGAGTTCGGCGATCGGCTTTTCAAAATCGAGGTAGGTCATCATGGTCGGCGCGGGAGGTAGGCGGGGGATCGGCCACCGTCAACGTGGCCATAGTCTCAGGGCTTTCGCGCCAATGGGTGACGCTCGTTGACCAACTGCACCAGCCGCTCGCTGTCGACATGGGTGTAAATCTGCGTCGTCGCGATATCCGCATGGCCGAGCAGGGTCTGCAACGCGCGTAAATCCGCGCCGCCGGCCAGCAGGTGAGTCGCAAAAGCATGGCGCAGGACGTGGGGGCTGACCCGTTCGGGCGCGATTCCCGCCGCTGCCGCCATCGCCCGGACGATCTGGAACAGGCGCACCCGACTGATATGGCCGCTGCGGCTCGGGAACAACCACGACCCTTCCCCGACCATTGCCGACCAGCGCTCGACCACTTCCGACGCGCGCGACGACACCGGCACCAGCCGTTCCTTGTCGCCCTTGCCGCGCAGGATCAGGAACGGCTGGCCGGGACGGAATGCGCGCCGGGGCAGCGACACTAGCTCGGAGGCGCGAAGCCCCGACCCGTAAAGCAGTTCGAGCAAGGCCAGGTTGCGCAACGCCCCGGGCTCGTCGCTCGCTGCTTTATCCTCGGCGGCGCGAAACATCGCGGTGATGTCGTCCGTATCCAGAATCCGCGGCAGCGGCCGCACCTGGCGCGGCCGGGCCAGTGCCGCCGCCGGATTGTCGTCGCGAAATCCTTCCTCCTGGAGGAATCCGTAAAACCGCCGCAGCGCCGCCGATCGCCGCGCCAGGGTCGAGGCGGCAAGATCGGACCAGGCCGGCGCGAGCTTGCCCAATTGCTCCATCGACGCCTCGCCCAACGCCGGCACGAGTCCCGCCGCTGCCGTCAAATCGCTGCGATAGGCCGACAAGGTATGGCGCGACGCCCCCGCTTCCGACGCCAGCATGTCGAGGAAACGATCGACCAGCGCCGCATCGCCCCCCGTCATGCGCCCACGCTCACGCCAGATGCTTCATGTGCGCGACAGCGCCTCGGCGGCGATCATCCGGGCGGCGAAACCCTGCCCGTTGCGGTTCAGCGCGGTGATTAGGTGGAACTGGTGGAAGCCCGGCACCGATTCAAAGCCTGGCGCCTGCATGCCGACCGCGGCGAGCAACGCCACCGTCCCCGACTGCCGCCGCATCGATGCGGCGTCGATGATCCTGGTCCATTCCGACCGACCGCCGAGCCCGAACCTGTGCCGCTGGCTGAGTTGGCCCGCCGCTTCGGTGGTGATCCGTCCGAGCCCGGCCAGTCCCGCCACCAGCAGGGAACTGCGCTGTTTGCCCTTGCTGGTGTCGCGATCGATGAAGTCGCCGACGCGGCTACCACCGAGATCGAGCCCGCGCGTCGTCGGTGCGCCAAGCGCCAGCATCGCCCAGCAACGGTCGGAAAATTCGTCGTCCATATCGTCGATCACGCTTGCCCAGCGCGCCGCCTCGCGGTCGAAGCCACCGGCCAGCATGGCCGAGATCAGTTCGGGCGCGACTTCCTGAAGATCGGCATCGGGCACAATCCGCACCGCCGCTCGCGCCAGCAATGCGCGGGTCGCCTCGCGCTCGACCGACTCCTTGGCGCCGCCAAGCAATCTGCGGATCGCCGCGACCTTGTCGTCCAGCTTCTTGCCGACCACCGCCAGCCGCACCTGCCACGCATCGCTCCCGGCAAGATCACTCGGGTCGGATGCATCGTAAATTTCGGCGTACAGGTCGATCAGTGCCTGCGACGAAAACACGCCCAGGCCGGTCGCGATCCGCGCCGATGCCAGTCGCTGCTCGGCGCTGAGCACCGGCGCCCGTGCCTGCCACGCGCGAACTTGCGGACTGGCCGCATTCATCAGCGCTGCGGGCGGCACCATCCCGGTTGCCGTCGCCAGGCCAAAGCGCCACGCATTGAGCCGTTTGACCGGTTCCCATTCGACCGTAACCGAGCGCGCCGTATCCGCCCCGGCACCGACCACCTTGTCGGCCAGCACCAGATCGATCGGGTCGAACCGACCGCGCCGACGCGCCGCCTCGATATCGGCCGCCGCCACCGCGCTATTGCCCGACAGCGAAGCACACATCGCCCGCGCCAGCGGCGCGATCGAACGCTCGACCTTCCCGATCCCCTGTTCGATCGCGCACAAGGCGGACGGATCGGCATTGGCCAGCGCGCTCTGCACCCCGACCTGGAACAATTTGGGTGTGAAGTCGGCGACATCGACCCCCGACACCAGCATCCGCGCGCCATCGGCTTCGCCCATCCGGATCAGCAGCCAGGCGCGTTCGGCGACCCAGTCCGCCGGATGGACATCGGCCGGCGCCCGCGCATTGGTCAGCAAGGCATTGCGGAGCAGGATATGCCCCCAGCGCGAGGCCAATGGCGTATCGGTCCGGCGCATCAACACCGACAGGAATTTCCCGCTCGACCCGCCCCACGGCCTATCGCCGAACCCGGTCTGCGCCGCCGGCAGCGGCCCGACACTCGACGGATCGCGCCGCGAATCCTGTGGCAATTCGATTGGTGGAGCGACCTCGACCACCATGGCATCGGCGTCGAGCGGGGTCAGTCCCGGCAAATCGCTCTCGACTACTGCACCGCTTTCGCGCGGTTGGGCCGGCGCGGGCGACGTGGAGTTGGTCGACGGCGACGGGGATGGCGTCGGCGCAGTCTCGCCGAAGCCGGGCGGAAGAATTGATTCCTGGGCCAGGACGGGGATGGCGACCGCGATCGCCGCCGCACCGGCCAACAGCAGTCTATTGCGCAGTCGGTGCACGGCTGACGTCGGCCTCGATCTTGGTCAACGGCACCTCATGGGCGCTCGACGACAGGAAATAAGCGCCGCCAACCAGCAGCAGCAGCAGGATAATCAGGAAAATAACACCGCGCGGCATGGGCTTCCAATGCGTCAGAGGTACGAGATCGCGGCCTTTTGCCCGACCATGCATCCCCATGTATAGCCCCCTTGCCCATGCCGCACCTGACCGAACGCCTTGATAAACCGATTGTCCTTGTCGGCCTGATGGGCGTTGGCAAGTCGACGGTCGGCCGGCGCCTCGCGCGGCGCCTCGACCTCCCCTTCGTCGATAGCGATTCGGCGATCGAGGATGCCGCCGGTTTCACTGCCGCCGAGGTCTTTGAACGCTATGGCGAGAAAGATTTCCGCGATGGCGAGCGGCGGCTGGTGGCACGATTGATCGAAGGACATGTCGGGGTCATCGCTACAGGCGGCGGCGCGTTCGTCGATCCGCGCACCCGCGAATTATTGAATGCCCGGGCAATTACCATCTGGCTCGACGCATCGGTCGACGTCCTGACCGAGCGAACCGCGCGGCGCGATACCCGCCCTTTGCTTCGCAATTCCGATCCCAAGGGCACGCTGGCGCGGCTCGCCGAAGAGCGTCGCCCTTCCTACGCCGAGGCCCACATCCACATCCGCAGCGGCGCCGGCGGGCATGGCGAGGTGGTCGAGGCGATCATCGTCGCGCTGGACCAGCATTTGTCGAGATGATCACGGTCACGGTCGGTCAAGGTGAAGGTGCGTATGACGTGCTGGTCGGCGACGTGGCGGCGGCGCTCAACAGGATCGTGGCGCTGGCCGATGGCCAGCCGCTGCCGCTGGTGACCGACGCGCGGGTGCTCGGCCTGCATGGCGCCACCCTCGCCCCGGTCGCGCTCCAGCCGCCGATCATGGTCCCCGAAGGCGAGGCGGCAAAGAATTGGCAGACGCTGGCGGCGATCACCGACGGCCTTGCCCGGCGCAATGTCCGGCGCGGCACCCCGATCCTCGCCTTCGGAGGCGGCTCGGTTGGCGATGTCACCGGCCTCGCCGCCAGCCTGTTCAAGCGCGGCTGCCCGGTGATCCACATCCCCACCACCCTGCTCGCCCAGGCCGACAGCGCGATTGGCGGCAAGACGGCGATCGATGCCGCCGGTCAAAAAATCTGGTCGGCAGCTTTCACATGCCCGCCATTGTCGTCGCCGACCCGACTCTTCTCGACACTCTGGACCAACGCCAGCTGCGATCGGGCTATGCCGAAATCGTCAAATATGGCCTGATCGACGATCCCGCTTTCTTCGCCTGGTGCGAGACGCACGGCGCGGCGCTGATCGCTGGCGACCGCGATGCCCGCCTTCACGCCGTCACTACCTGCATCCGCGCCAAGGCCCGGTTCGTCAGCGCAGATCCGTTTGATCTCACCGGCCGCCGCGCCTTGCTCAATCTCGGGCACAGCTTTGCCCATGCGATCGAGGCAAAAGCCGGGATCGGCCGCTTGCTGCATGGCGAAGCGGTAGCGATCGGGCTGGTCCTCGCCTTCCGCCTTTCGGTCCGGCTCGGCCTGTGTCCCGAGCCCGATGCGTTGCGCCTTGCCGCCCACTTCGACCAGATTGGACTTCCGACGCGGCTCGACCAGATCGGCCTGGCGCGCGCCGGCGAGGCCCTGCTCAACCATCTCGCAAATGATAAGAAGATGACCGCCGCGGGCCCGACGCTCGTTCTGGTCCGCGGCATTGGCAGCGCCTTCGTTGACCGCGAGGTTCCGCGCGCTGCGCTCGAAGCTTTCGTCCGTTCGCTCTAGTCAGGGTCGGCCAATGACCGCTCGGGGCTGAACGACCGGTCCAAACCAGCATGCAAGTCGCCCGATTCGCTCTGCCGCTCGAGCCGCTCGCAGTCGCGCAGTCGATATTCCTTGTCGACTCGCTCAACCTCGCTCAATTCGAACCCGACCGCCTTCAATGCCCGACGCCCCATGACCACCGCGCTTTCGAACAATTCGCGCTGGGCGAAGCTGAGGTCGAGACTGCTGAATTCCATGAGATGCTTGCGGTCGAACACCCGCACCATCACGCTAGCCTGGGGAAACGCCTCGAGCACGCGGGCGACCGCGTCGCGGTTGAGTTCCCCGCTTACATTGTCGTTGCAGAACAGGATCGCCTTGGCGGTCTCCGCCCCCGCCGTTCGCAGCAGGTCGATGCGGGTGCCGTCGCCATAATAAACCTTGGTACCGAATTCGTCGGCGGTTTCGATCAGGGTCGGCGCCTTGTCGATCAGGGTCACGCCGACCTTCTTGGCCATCAGCATCTGTGCCACCGTCTGACCGAAGCGGCCGTAGCCGACAACGATGACGCTGGTTTCGGGCGACTTTTCGGGTCCGTCGAGCCCCTCTCCGCCGCGCTCCTCGCGCGCTTCAAGCCGGTCGACCAGCCGCATCAGGAACGGCGTGGTCGCCATCGACAGCGTCACCACCGCCCCGAACAGCGAGGCTGCCTCGGGGGTGATCAATTGCCCCGCCGCGGCCAACGCAAACAGCACGAACCCGAATTCACCGGCCTGGCTGAGCAGCAACCCGAGGCGCAGGCTGCGCGGTCCGCTATTGCCGAACAGGCGCGCTAGCCCGGCGATGACCAGCGCCTTGATCACGATCACGCCGAGCGCGATCCCCAGCACGGTCAGCGGTTGGGCGGCGATTACCTTGAGGTCGAGCATCATTCCGACCGACAGGAAGAACAGGCCGAGCAGGATCGATCGGAACGGCTCGACGTCGCTTTCCAATTCGTGGCGGTAGGGCGATTCGGCCAGCATCACGCCGGCAATGAACGCGCCCAATGCCACCGACAGGCCAAGCGCATGCATCAGCGCCGACGACGCCACCACGGTGAACAGCCCGGCAACGATGAACAATTCGCGCTCGCCCAACCGCCCGATCAGCCGGAACATCGGGTTGAGCAGCAACCGCCCCGCAATCACCAGCGCGATCACCGCGCCGACGGTGTACAGCGCCAGCGTCCAGCCGGTCGGCGCGCTCGGGTCGGGCGCGACTCGCGACATGGCGGTGACAATCGTGATCAGCGGCACGATCGAAAGGTCCTGGAACAACAGGATCGAGAATGCCCGCTCGCCCTGCGGCGTATTGAGGTCGCCGTCGGCGCGCAGCATCGGCAGCACCTGTGCGGTCGACGACAGCGCCAGTGGCAGGCCGATCGCCAGTGCGGCGAACGCCGTCACCCCCAAAACGCCGAAGATGAACAGGCTCAGCAGCAGCCCGCAGATCACGACCTGCGCCAAGCCGAGCCCGAAAATGTCCTTGCGGAGCCGCCACAATCGGCTCGGATGAAGCTCCAGCCCGACAATGAACAGCAACAGCGCGATACCCAGTTCGGTAATAGTCGATAGCGAATCGGGATTGTTGAATAGTCCCAGCGCATAGGGTCCGATCACGACCCCACCGACGATATAGCCCAGCGTGGCGCCCAGCTTGAGCTTGCGGAACAGCATGACGAAGATGATCGCCGCGCCAAGCATCACCGCGCTCGTCTCGAGCAGATAGCTGGCGCTTTCGGCGGTCTGAATTTCGGTCATTTTCGCGCCTCGGTGATTGCCGCGCCCCCAATGGCTTCAGCCAGCGCCCGGAACGGCAGCAAGATCGCCCCATGTCGTCCCCGCCGCGCCCGCGCCGGGTCGAGGGTCGCCAGGTTGGGCCACGGCTCGGCGACATCCTCGTCGAGCCAGCGCTCCACCCCGGCCAGTGCCGCGGCCGCCTCGTCATGGCTCACCCCCACAGCGTGCATCCCAACCAGCGCCGCCGCCGCCTGCCCAAACGCGCACGCCTCGACCGCTTGCTCGATCTCGGTCACACGCCCCGCTTCATCCAGCGTCACCCGCATCGCTACCCGGCTACCACATGTCGACGAACGGACGGCGATCGCCTCGCCCATCTCGGCAAATGAACGCTGCCCCGGTATCGACGCCGCCAGGCGAAGGATCTCGCGTGTATAAAGCGGCTCGGTCACGCCCGCCGCCAAATCGTCCCGTCCGGCCCGTCCTCGAGCAGGATTCCTTCCTTTCCGAGTTCATCGCGAATGCGATCCGACTCAGCGAAGTCACGGTTTTGCTTGGCTTTTGTCCGGGCCGCGATCCGCTCCTCGATCCCGCTGCTGTCGCCCTCGCCATGAAACCATTGCGCTTCCGAAACGGTCAGCAGGCCGAGCAATCCACATGATGCTCGCAGTGCTGCTCGATCCTCGATTTGACTCAATCGGGCAATCGCCAGCGGCGTATTCAAATCATCGGCCAGCGCTTCGAGCACCCCCGCATCGATCGCCCCGCCTTCCGCATCACCAGCCTTGCGGTACAACCCATCGAGCGTCGCCTTGGCCTGCCCGATCAGGCTTTCTGTCCACGGCAAGGGCGATCGATAATGCCCAGACAGCAAGGCGAACCGTAGCACCTCGCCGCGATGCCCCTCGGCCAGCAACCGGTCGACCGTCACCACATTGCCAAGGCTCTTCGACATCTTCTCCGCGCCCATGTCGACGAACCCATTGTGCACCCAATAACGCGCCAACGGTGTTCCATTATGGGCGCAGCGGCTCTGCGCAATCTCGTTCTCATGGTGCGGAAAAATCAGGTCGAGCCCGCCGCCATGGATGTCGATCGTCTCGCCCAAGTGCGCGCGGATCATCGCCGAACATTCGATATGCCACCCCGGCCGGCCGCGCCCCCACGGGCTATCCCACCCGATCACCCCGTCGGCACTCGGCTTCCACAATATGAAATCGGACCCGTCGCGCTTGTACGGCGCAACTTCGACCCGCGCTCCGGCCAGCATCGCTTCGCGATCGCGGCGGCTTAAGCTGCCATAATCCTTGTCGCTGGCTACATCGAACAGCACATGCCCCTCGGCCTCGTAGGCGTGGCCGCGCTCGATCAGCGTCGCGATCATCGCCACCATCTGCGCGATCTCCGCCGTGGCATGCGGCGCGATGTCCGGCGTCGCGACGCCAAGCGCCCCCATATCCTCCAAATAATAGCGCTCGAACCGCTCGGTGATGACCGACGCCTCGACCCCTTCAGCTTCTGCCGCGGCGATGATCTTGTCGTCGACGTCGGTGACGTTGCGCGCGTAAGTCAGGCTGCCCGCACCATAATGATGCTCGATCAGCCGCCGAAGCGTGTCGAACACCACTGCCGGCCGAGCATTACCGATGTGCGCGCGGCCATAGACTGTCGGCCCGCAGACATACATCGTGATCGCCTTGGGATCGGCGGGGACGAACTCGCGCTTGGCCCGCGCCATTGTGTCGTACAGCCGGATCGCATGCCCGCTCACTGCGGCACTCCGGCTCCATTGGGCCGATGCCTGGTCTCGACCCAGTCGACCACCGCCTTCGACGTGGCGTTGAGCAACGGATAGGTGCGCGAACTGGTCATCCACTCGGGCCGTTCGACCTTTGGCCCATAGACCATGTCGGTGGCGAGGTGCGCGAGCAGGAAGAACAAAGTCGCGCCGATCAGTCCCTTGACCATGCCGAAGCCGCCGCCAAGCACCCGGTCGAGCGGCCCGAGGATCGATCGTCGTGCCTTGCCCCCGACCGCGCGGGCAAACAGCTTCACCGCAATATAGGTCGGCAGGAACAGCAAGGCGAAGGCCACCGCCGCCGCCCCGGTTTCGGTCCCGACCAGACCGACCAGCTGCGCTTGCAATGGCGCATGGAGGAATTTGAGCGCCAGGATCGCTGCGACCCACGCCAGAAGCGCCAGCACCTCATGCGCGAAACCCCGCACGAACCCGACCATGGCGCTTCCGCCAAGCAGTAGAATAACGAAGATATCAAGTGCCGTCATGATTGCCTGCGCTAGCCGACGTGG
>JBKJNP010000181.1:0-4960 GCA_046593565.1 Sphingomicrobium sp.
GCGCAGGAAACCCTCCTTGTCGGCGTCCAAAATCGCGACCAATCCGCATTCGGGGATATCGAGCCCCTCGCGTAGCAGGTTGATCCCGACCAGCACGTCATAGACCCCCAGCCGCAAGTCACGGATCAGTTCGATCCGCTCGAGCGTCTCGACGTCGCTGTGCATGTAGCGCACCCGCAAGCCCGCCTCGTGCAGATATTCGGTCAGATCCTCGGCCATCCGCTTGGTCAGCGTCGTCACCAACGTGCGGTATCCCTGCGCGGCCACTTTCTTGGCCTCGTTGACCAGATCGTCGACCTGGTCCTCGACCGGCTTGATCTCCACCGGCGGATCGATCAGCCCGGTGGGGCGGATCACCTGCTCGGCGAACACCCCGCCGGTCGCCTCCATTTCCCATGATCCGGGCGTCGCCGAGACGAACATCGTCTGCGGCCGCATCGCGTCCCATTCGTTGAACCTGAGCGGGCGATTGTCGATGCAGCTCGGCAGGCGGAAGCCATATTCGGCGAGCGTGATCTTGCGCCGGTGATCGCCCTTGGCCATCGCCCCGATCTGCGGCACCGTCTGATGGCTTTCGTCGACGAACAATAGCGCATTGTCGGGCAGATATTCGAACAGTGTCGGCGGCGGTTCGCCCGGCAGGCGGCCGGTCAGGAAGCGCGAATAATTCTCGATCCCGGCGCAGCTTCCGGTCGCGGCGATCATCTCGAGGTCGAAATTGGTGCGCTGTTCGAGCCGCTGCAGCTCGAGCAATTTGCCCTCCGCCTCCAGCTCCTTCAATCGCTCCGACAGCTCATGCTTGATCGCCTCGCTCGCCTGCTTGAGCGTCGGTCCGGGCGTCACATAATGCGAATTGGCGAACACCCGGACGGTGTCGAGTGACGCGCTTTTCTTGCCGGTCAGCGGATCGAATTCGACAATCTCCTCGACCTCGTCGCCGAAGAAACTGATGCGCCACGCGCTATCCTCATAATGCGAGGGAAAAATCTCCAGATTGTCGCCCTTGACGCGGAAATTGCCGCGCGCGAACGCCGCGTCGTTGCGCTTGTACTGCAGCGCGACCAGTTTGCGGATGATCTCGCGCTGGTCTGCGCTCTGGCCCTTCTTCAGGTCGAAGATCATCGCCGAATAGGTTTCGACCGATCCGATGCCATACAGGCACGACACCGAAGCGACGATGATCACGTCGTCGCGCTCGAGCAGCGACCGCGTGGCCGAATGCCGCATGCGGTCGATCCCCTCGTTCACCGAGCTTTCCTTCTCGATGTAGGTGTCGGACCGCGGGACGTACGCCTCGGGCTGGTAATAATCGTAATAGGACACGAAAAACTCGACCGCATTGTCGGGGAACAATCGCCTGAATTCGCCGTACAATTGGGCGGCGAGGATCTTGTTCGGCGCCAGGATCAGCGCCGGCCGCTGGGTCAGCTCGATCACCTTGGCCATGGTGAAGGTCTTGCCCGAGCCGGTAACGCCCAAGAGCACCTGGTTGACCTCGCCATTCTCGGCGATTCCCTCGACCAGTTCCTTGATCGCCGACGGCTGGTCCCCGGCCGGTTCATAGTCCGACTTGAGCACGAACCTGCGCCCTCCCTCGCTCTTGTCCGGCCGCGCCGGGCGATGGGGAACGAAGGTATTACCCGTATCGGGCTCAGCGAGCGAAGTGCGGATCTGGATGGCCATCAAGGTTCATATGATAGCGCACAGGCCGTCAGGCAATGTCGAAGTCGCCACTGTACACGTCGTTACTAGGAGCCTGCCCGGCCTCGCCGTGGCCGCCCGCATTCGCGGCGACATGGTCCGTGAACAGCCCAACCGCAAATAGCGTCAGACGCTGGTGACATGCCATGAGATGCGGGTCAGCGAGAGACGTCAAACCACGAGATGGTTGCGCCGGCGCTGTCCGTCTGAAGCGTCGTGACTGTCCCTGCGGCCGTGTCCGCTGCGGGAAAATAGTGGATCGCGCGGACGATCCCGGGCATCTCGAAAATCGGGACCACGGCTTCGAGCCGTGACGCTTTGTTCTGGTCGATGAAGGCCGCGATCGTGTGACGACGCTTTTGGAAGGCACCGATAAAGCGATTGGTCGACGGGTTTGGGTCGACCGAATCCGACGATGCCGTAAGGCGGCCCGGGCCAGAGACCCCGCTCACTCTGCCCGTCGCGGCTTTGTCGAATAGCGTTCGCCTCGTGCGGATGTGGAACGTCACGTGCCCCGCATCGGGCACCTTTTCCAATTCAATCGTCACTCCTGACCGTAGCCGGACCTGAGAGAAGCGGGCGTCGATCACCGATCTCGCGCACCGTCCGCTTATTCGCACGGCAGGCCGCTGATGCAATCGTACCGTTCCCGGTGACCGCACGATTGACGCCGAAGCCACGGCTCTTATCGTGAGGCCGCTCGCGAGGTCGCTCGCACTCGCGCAGGTTTCGGCCTTGCCGGACGCGAGCAGCGCGGCGGGAAAGAGGGCAGCGCAAGCCGAAGCTGCCGTCGCCCACGACAGCAACTGAGTCCTGATGTTCGTGGGCGAACGTGCCACTGTCATGGGATCGGATTATCGCCATTATAGCCGCCGCCGCCGCCGCCATAACCGCCGCCGCCGCCGGTGTCGCCGCCAGCTGGCGGCGGCACGGCGAATTGCGCGTTGCCGGCTTCGTAGCCGTAGGTCGGATCCCAGGCGAGGACCGGCTGACCGGTCGCGTTGGAAATTGCCCGCGCGACGGAATTCGCGAATTCCTCGTTCTGCTCGTTCTCTGCAGCTGTCATCCCGCCAGCATCCAATAAACCGTTGAGATTACGACCAGCCAAGGTGAGATGCCCGAGTTCGTGGAACGCGAGATACTCCAGACCTCCGCCAATAGCGGCATAGTCCTCCAGCAGGTCAATGTTGAATGACACGACGGGGTTCCCATTAGCCCAATCCGCTTCTCCGCGCGCCGATCCATTTCTATATCCGTTGAAGCCCTCCGGATTGATCTGGAAATCGACCCTTGCCCACGCCGCCTTCAGTTGGGCGCCGGTAATTGTGCTTCCGTTCGCCATGGTCAAAATTGCATTGTCCGGAATTTCGCTAAGCTGCTTGGCGATATTGTTCACCAGCACTTTGAACTCGGCGATGATCGCCTTCTGTGCATCCGTCAGGACGGTTCCCTCCTTTACCACGACGTCCACGTGAAGCGCGTCCACCAGGGTTGCGAGAGAAGCCGAGATCGCCAGCGTCGCCGACAGGAAGCTGGCACCGTCGCCATCGTTGGCGATGTTGCCATAGGTGATGCCCGGAGCCGGGGCGCGCACTTCCCAATGCCCGGCGGTAACGACGATCGTCCCATCGTCGGTATAGACCGGTGGGCCGTCGACCCAGACGGTGGTGAAGCCATTAGTCCCGGCGAACGCGCCATTCATGATCAGATTCTGGCCCAGGTCAAATGATAGGCTAGATCCATTGGCTTGATAATTTTGATATTGGTCGTTGCTGATGGCTTCCAGGAATTCGGGATCGATATCCTGGGTAAGATAGTCGTAAAAATGATATCCTCCGGTCTGCGACAGGCCAGGCATCCAACCATATTGGGCCATGAAGTCCGCGCCCAGCGGCGCATAATCGGAGTAGTCGTTCCAGTAGCTGTTCTGATCGGAACCCGGAGAATAACTTGTGTTGGAATAGCCGTCGAGAAACGCGTCCAGAGACTGCATGTATTCTATTCGTTGTTCGGGGGTCATGACGCTGACATCGTCAGACGTGATTGCAACGCCGAACGGCGACGAAGCGACATTGGCGAATGCGGCATATTCGATATCGGTAAAGGAGAGGGGATCGATAATGATCCCCTGAAAGTCATAATCCCACATTTCCACACTCCCCGTTACGACGGAAGCGATTCGGCATTGTGATTTTCAATGTTGTTTCATATTAATCAAGTCATGAATAAATTTAATTTTCCTCCCCACCGCGCAGAGACCGTTTCGCAAACTTCTCTATTTAACGACACATTAATACAACTTCGTCGTATGCAAGAATCGCTGGTGTCGACCCAGATCATTGGGCTTGAGCTCAAGGTAGCGATGCAAATCTTGTCTAGCGGCACAGACGATTCGAAAGTGCGCGCCTTGCTTTATCGTCCGGCGATTGAGCCGATACTGATGATGCACGGTCCCGGACTGGACCTGTCGCGTCTGTTGCCCTTGGACCTACTTCATATCGCATCTGCCTTAGCTGGCCGGTCGATCATTTATCGTCCCATCACCTCGGTCGCCGGTGCCGACAACGGCAAGGTTGAATTTGAGACGATCGAACCGCGATTATGGTCCCTCGACCTGCAAGGGATTATCAATTCGTCAGCGAACCCGATAACGGCCGCTGCGGGCGTATTTGCGCGCACGATCTTCGCTCATCCGCTGGCCGACGCCAACGGTCGCATGGCACGCTTCTTGGCCCATCTTTTGATCGCCCGCGCTCTGTCCGCCGACGTCGCGCCGCTCGCGCTAGCCCCAAGCTTCTATCGACATCGGATCGAAATGGCCGACCGGCTGCTCGATCTTTCGCGGACAGGCGATTGGCAACCCTATTATCAAACTTTCGATCGCGTCGTGCGATCCGCCTCCCACCAAGCCAGGAAGGTCCTGATCACGGATTGATTGGCCGGACGAACGACATTCGTCTTCCGGGGCAGTCAGCATATTGCGCTGGATGAGAACAGGTATACCCTGCCCCGCGCAAACGGTTGCCGTTTCGTTCGCTGGGGGACGCCATGACCAGAACCATCACCCCGCTGCCTTTACGCGCCCTCGCCGCTTGCGACTTCGCGATGCCCGCCACCAACAGGGGACTGAACAATGATCGGTTACGTCACGCTTGGCACCAATGATCTGCCCCGCGCGCGGGCCTATTTCGACGCCTTGCTCGGCACCCTCGGCGCCAAGCGCGTCGTGCAATTTCCTGACGAGGAAGGCGGCTTTACA
>JBKJNP010000060.1:0-3037 GCA_046593565.1 Sphingomicrobium sp.
CAGCTTGGTCATCCCTTCGGCGTCGCGCGCCATTTGCAGCATCAATTCCTCGCACACCTGCCGCACGTCATCGGCGAAGCGGCCCATGTCCGCAGGGCGCCCCTTGCGACGCGAAGCGAACAGCATGACCGTGTCGTTGGTCGAGGTCGCGCCGTCGGTGGTCAGGCAGTTGAAGGTGGCGTCGGCGGCAGCTTGCAAGATCGCCTTGAGTTCGCCCGGCTCGACCGCCGCATCGGTGGTCAGGAAGGCGAGCATCGTCGCCATATTGGGCTGGAGCATGCCGCAGCCCTTGGCCATTCCACCGACCGCATAATCGTCGCGCACCATCGCCGCTTCCTTGGGCCGCGTGTCGGTGGTGAGGATGCCCTTGGCGGCGTCGCGGTGACCGTCGCGGCTCAGCGTCTCCCCGAGCAGCGGAATTGCACCCAGGATCTTGCGCATCGGCAGACGGAACCCGATCAGCCCGGTCGAGCAGACCAGCATCTCGCTCGATGCGCAGCCGACCGCGTCGGCCGCGGCCGCGCACATCGCCTCGCTGTCGGCGCGACCCTTGGCTCCGGTCCCGGCATTGGCATTACCCGAATTGACGATCACCCCGCTCGCCATCCCGCCACTCGCTTCGAGCCTCTCCAGGCTGGCCTCGACCGGCGGCGCGCGAAACTTGTTCTGAGTAAACACCGCCGCGCAGGGCACGGCCTTGCCGTCCTCGGTCGCGAGCAGCGCAGTGTCGCGCAACGCGGGCTTGATCCCGGCGTGATGCCCTGACGCGACGAACCCTTCGGCCAGCGTGACGCTCATGGGTAAATCCCGATGTTCGACAGCCCCGCACGCTCGTCGAGTCCGAGCATCAGATTGGCGCACTGGATCATCTGCCCCGCCGCGCCCTTGCCGAGATTGTCTAGTCCCGCGAGCGAGACGACCATCCCGGTGCGCTGGTCGAAGCGGGCGGAGAGAAAGGCGGCGTTGGAGCCAGTCGCCCATTTGGTCTCGGGCAAGGCCTCGCCGACATGGACGAACGGCTCGCCAGCATAGGCCGCGCGCAGGATCGCCAGCGGATCGGGGGTCCCGATCGCCCTGGCGTAGCAGGTGGCGAGAATGCCGCGGCTGGTGGCCATGAGGTGCGGGGTGAACAGGACGCTGGCGCCCGACACCATCTCCATTTCGGCGGTGTGGCGATGGGCAGTCAGGCCGTAGGCGCGGAAGCTGCCGTCTACCGCGCAGAAATGAGTGCCAGCATTTGCGGTGCGACCTGCGCCGCTGACCCCCGAGGCGGCATCGACGATGATCCCCTTGGGATCGATTGCGCCGGCGTCGATCAACGGCTTGAGCACCAGATTGGCGGCGGTCGGGTAGCAGCCCGGCGCCGCAACGCGGGTCGCGCCGGCGATGTCGGCGCGGCGGAATTCGGGCAGGCCGTAGACGAAGCTGCCGAGCAGATCGGGCCGTTGGTGCGGCTCGCCGTACCAGGTCTCGAAATCAGCGGCGCTGTCCAGGCGGAAGTCGGCGCCGAGGTCGACGATCGGAATGCCGGGGCCAAGCAATTCATCGGCCAAGCGCTGGGTCTCACCATGCGGCAGCGCGGCGAGGATCAGGTCGGTGCCGACCAGCAAGTCGGGCGACCACGCCGCGAGCATCATATCGGGATAGGCCAAAGCGAGGTGGGGATGGACCTCCGCGACCGGGCGACCGGCGGTCGAGGAGCCGAACGCGACCGCGGCCTCCATTGCAGGATGGGCGGCAAGGAGACGCAGGAGTTCGCCGCCGACATAGCCGGAGGCGCCGAGGATGGCGGCGCTAATCATGCAGCCTATATGCAGATTAGTGTATATTTATGCAAGTTGCAGTAGCTTTGGCCAGTGCGACGGCCTCTTCAATCGTCTCGCCCCGCGCCAAGGCGACGCCCATACGGCGGTTCTTGAGGGTGGTTGGCTTGGCGAACAGGCGCAGGTCGCCACCCAGTGCGAGCGCCTCGTCGATGCCCGAGTAACTGAATGTGTCGCTTTCCCGTTCCGCCAGGATCACCGCCGAAGCCGCGGGGCCGGGTAGCTTGATCGCCGGGATTGGCAGGCCGAGGATGGCGCGGAGGTGGAGCTCGAACTCGTTGGGCGACTGGCCGATCAACGTGACCATGCCGGTGTCGTGCGGACGCGGGCTGAGCTCGGAGAAAATCGCCTGATCGCCGGCAATGAAGAATTCGACCCCGAACAGGCCGTTCCCGCCCAGCGCCGCCACCACCTTGGCCGCCTGGCTTCGCGCCGAGGCCAACACGGCGGCATCCATCGGCGCCGGTTGCCAGCTTTCGCGATAATCGCCGCCTTCTTGCCGATGACCGATCGGCGGGCAGAACAGGATTCCATCCTTCGTCGCCACGGTGAGCAGGGTGATCTCATAATCGAAGTCGATGAACGCCTCGACGATCACGCGCGGGCGGTCGCCGCGCATGTTGGCGACGGCATAGTCGAAGGCGACGCCGAGCTCCGTCTCGGTCCGCGCGACACTCTGACCCTTGCCGCTCGACGACATCACCGGCTTGACCACCGCTGGCAGGCCGACCCCGGCCGCCATCGCTTCCTCGCGCGTTTCGGCGAAGATGTAGCGCGAGGTGTTGAGACCGAGTTCGTTGGCGGCGAAATCGCGGATCCCGTCGCGGTTCATAGTCAGCTGCACTGCCCTGGCCGAGGGGACAATGTTCCAGCCCTCGTCCTCCAGCGTGCCCAACATCGCGGTGTCGATTGCCTCGATTTCGGGCACGACATAATTTGGCTTGTGCTTCTCCACCGCCGCCCGCAGCGCCGCGCCGTCGAGCATCGAAAACACTTCACGCGCATCTGACACCTGCATCGCCGGGGCGTCGTTGTAGCGGTCGCAGGCGATCACCCGGCAACCCAGCCGCTTGGCGGCAATTGCGACTTCACGCCCGAGTTCGCCCGATCCGAGCAGCATGAGGGTAGCGAGATACATCCAAACCCGCTTACACTCGGGCCAAAGGAGATGTCGATGCGCCTGTTGCCGCTTGCTGCTCTAGCCCTCACGGCCG
>JBKJNP010000112.1:0-4411 GCA_046593565.1 Sphingomicrobium sp.
GCCAAGGCTTGTGTCACCGCTTTCCTTTCCACCAACTTCGAAGGCGGCCGCCACCAGCGCCGCGTCGACATGCTCACCCCCAGCCAGGACTAATATGATGGCCACCGCTCCCGCGCTTCACGACGTCCAGCCAGCCGGATTTTTCACCGAACCGCTGTCGAACGCCGATCCCAAGGTCGCCGCGGCGATCAAGGCCGAACTGACCCGCGAGCAGACCCAGATCGAGCTGATCGCCTCGGAGAATATCGTTTCGCGCGCGGTGCTCGAGGCCCAAGGCTCGGTGCTGACCAACAAATATGCCGAGGGCTATCCCGGCCGCCGCTATTATCAGGGCTGCGAACCATCGGACGCGGTCGAGACGCTGGCGATCGAACGCGCCAAGAAATTGTTCAACTGTGGCTTCGCCAACGTCCAGCCGCACAGCGGCGCGCAGGCCAATGGCGCTGTGATGCTGGCGCTCACCAAGCCCGGCGACACCATTCTCGGCATGAGCCTCGATGCCGGCGGGCATCTTACTCACGGCGCCAAGCCAGCGATGTCGGGCAAATGGTTTAACGCGATCCAATACGGCGTGCGCCGCGACGACGATCTGATTGATTTCGATCAGGTCGAGGCACTTGCCAAGGAACATCGCCCAACCCTGATAATCGCCGGCGGATCGGCCTATCCGCGCCACATCGATTTTGCCAAATTCCGTGCCATCGCCGATGAAGTCGGCGCGATCTTCATGTGCGACATGGCGCATTTCGCCGGTCTGGTCGCGGCGGGCGAGCATCCGACCCCGTTCGGCCACGCGCACGTCGTCACCACCACCACCCACAAGACACTGCGCGGCCCGCGCGGCGGCATGGTGCTGACCGATGACGAGGCGATCGCGAAGAAGATCAATTCCGCCGTCTTCCCCGGGCTACAGGGCGGCCCGCTGATGCATGTCATCGCCGCGAAGGCAGTAGCGTTCGGCGAAGCGCTCGAACCCGGCTTCAAGACCTATGCAAAGGCGGTGATCGCCAACGCCCAGACTCTCGCCAACCGCCTCAAGGAGCGCGGCGCCGACCTCGTTGCGGGTGGCACCGATACGCATCTCGCGTTGGTCGACCTGCGGCCGCTCGGGATCACCGGCAAGGACGCCGACGAGGCGCTCGAACGCGCCGGGATCACCTGCAACAAGAATGGCATTCCGTTCGACCCGCTGCCGCCGATGCAGACCAGCGGGATCCGCGTCGGCTCCCCGGCCGGCACCACGCGCGGCTTCGGCAAGGCCGAATTCGCCGAGATTGGCGACATGGTCGCCGACGTGCTGGCCGGCGTCGCCAAGGGCGATCCCGCAATGGAGCGCGCCGTCAACGCCCGGGTCCGCGCTTTGTGTGCCCGCTTCCCCATCTATCAGGATTGATTGACTCCATGACCCAGCCCAACGACCAGGATCCCAACATGCTCGGCCGCGCGACCGACGAAATCAAAGGCATGGCCCGCGACGGCCTGTCGCATCCCTCGACCAAGCCCGTGCTCGGCGGGGCAACGCTCGGCGTTGTCGCCGCGATCCTGCCAGTGATCACCATCCCCATCGGCCTCATCGGCGGTGCCGCGATCGCTTTCTGGCTGCGCATCAAGCGCTGACATGCGGTGCCCCTTTTGCGCCCATGAAGACAGCCAGGTAAAGGACAGCCGTCCGTCGGAAGACGGCGCCTCGATCCGCCGCCGCCGCGAATGCGCCGGTTGCGGCGCCCGCTTCACGACGTTCGAACGGGTCCAACTACGCGATCTCACCGTGCTCAAGAAGGACGGCAAGCGCGAACCGTTCGACCGCGCCAAGCTGGAGCGCGCCATCGGCCACGCCTGCCGCAAGCGGGCGATCGAGGCGGGCAAGATCGAGCAGATGGCAAGCGGCATCCAGCGCCGCCTCGAGACCAGTGGCGACGAAGTCACCACCGACATGATCGGCCAGTTGGTCATGTTCGGTCTCAAGAGCCTCGACCCGGTCGCCTACATCCGCTTCGCCTCGGTGTATAAGGACTTCACCGAAGCCGGCGACTTCGCGGAAATCGCCGAAGCAGTCGAGGGCGCCCCCCAGCCGCCAGAGGGACCGGGCCTCCTCGACAAATTGATATGAGCGGCGCCGATACAGGTGGGGGACCCATCATCGTCCTCGTCCGTCCGCAGCTTGGCCAGAATATCGGCAAGGCGGCGCGGGCGATGCTCAATTTCGGGCTCACCGAGCTGCGTCTCGTCGCGCCGCGCGATGGCTGGCCAAATCCTGAAGCTGGACCCGCGGCAAGCGGGGCCGATGCCGTGCTGACCGAGGCGAAGGTGTTCGCGACGGTCGCCGAGGCGGTGGCCGATTGCGGGGCGGTGTTCGCCTCCACCGTGCGCCGCCGCGAACTGCTGCTGCCAGTGATTGGCCCGTCCGAGATGGCGGCGGAAATCCATGCTAGCCCGCAGCGCACCGCGATCCTGTTCGGCCCGGAGCGGTCGGGGCTGGAAACCGAGGATGTCGCACTAGCCGGCAAGATCGTAACCGTGCCGATCAATCCCGAGTTTGGCAGCCTTAATCTCGCCCAGGCGGTGATCCTGCTCGCCTATGAATGGTCGCGGAGCCAACCGCTCGAGCAGCCGACCTTCAAGGACGCCGAGATCCCCGCCCCGCAATCTGAAGTGGAAGGACTTGTCGGGCAGGTCGACGCCGCGCTCGAGGCGGCAGGTTATTACTTCCCCGCCGATCGTGCCAAAATCACGAAGTTGACGATACGTACCCTGCTAACCAAACCCGGCTGGTCGAGCCGCGAGATACGGGCGATGCGCGGCATGATCCGTTCGATTACCAAGGGGACGAAGCGTTGATTTCGATTAGCCCAACGCTCGGCTCATCTGTCAAATTTCAGACCATCGCGCGAAAGTGGTTTCCACTTATCCTTGATTTGCAATATATATCGAGCTTCAGCCACAAGGAGTATGATCATGCTCGCGTTTGTAATGGCTTCGATGATGGCCGCTTCAACCACTCCCACGCCGTTTGTGGAGGCGCCGAAGTATAAAGGACCGACCCTTCAATGTCGGGAAATGGGCAGCGCCGCGTCGCGCAGCCAGGCCATCATGGTGTGCCGCACCAAGGCCCAGTGGCAGCGGGCGGAAACTTGCCAGGGGGCTACCCGCTATTGCGCGCCCAAGAAGCGCGAAACCGCCTTCACCATGAATGAGGACAGCCGCGTCGTCTGCCGTCGCCTCAGAGTCACGGGTACGCGATTGTCGTACCAGAATACTTGCCTACCCCAGCGCGAGTGGGAACGCATGTGGAAAGACAGTGCGGCGGCGACCCACAAGATGCAGGATTATTCGACCCAGCCCACCGGGCCGAAATAGGTCCCTTGAACTTGCCCTCGCGGCGACTGGGCTGGCTTCCCCCCGGTTGATTCGCTAGGTCTCGGAAAATACTTCGTTTTCGACAAGTATCGGAGTCAGTAACCATGGCAGTATCGCTCATAGCCGCCACACTCTTGCTCGTGGCGGCCCAGGCCCAGCCGACGACTTCGGCTCCGGCCGCGCCGGTCGACCCCGACAAGAAGATCTGCAAGACGATCAAGGAAACCGGCTCACGGCTTGGCGGCAAACGCGAGTGCAAGACCAAGGCCGAATGGGATCGGATAGCTGCGGAAACGCAGGCCAAGGCAAGCTCCAACATGGGACGCTAGTCCTACCCGTTGCTTGACCCAACGGGTTGGCTCGGCTAGGCGCGCCGTTCGCAATTGATCTCGCACGTCCGGTGAAGCGGGAATCGCATTCGACAAGTGGTCGGATGGTGCGGTTCCGGACATTTCGTCGGTTCCGGCCGACATGCAAATTGGAGTGACATCATGTCGAAGCGCAAAAGCGCCAAGTATAAGCTCGACCGCCGCATGGGCGAGAACGTCTTCGGACGGCCCAAGAGCCCGGTCAATCGCCGCGAATATGGCCCCGGCCAGCACGGGCAGCGCCGCAAGGGCAAGGTTTCCGACTTTGGTCTGCAGCTGCGCGCCAAGCAGAAACTCAAGGGCTATTACGGCGACGTCACCGAGAAGCAATTCAAGCAGACCTTCCAGCATGCCGCCAAGATGAAGGGCGATGCCAGCCAGAATTTGATTGGCCTGCTCGAGCGGCGCCTGGACATGATTGTCTATCGCGCCAAGTTCGCCCCGACCATCTGGGCCGCGCGCCAGTTGGTCAGCCACGGCCACATCCGGGTCAACGGCATCAAGTGCAACATCGCCTCGCGTCGCTGCGACGTGAACGATGTGATTGAGCTCGGTCCCAAGGCGCAGGAAATGGCGCTGGTGATGGAAGCGCAAAGTCTCGCCGAGCGCGATATCCCCGAATATGTCGCGGTCGACGGCACCGCCAAGGTGACCTTCGCACGCGTCCCCACGCTCGACGAAGTGCC
>JBKJNP010000290.1:0-10752 GCA_046593565.1 Sphingomicrobium sp.
CCTCCCCGTGGACCCCGGAACGAGTCCGGGGTGACAAAGGGGAGGCAAAGGCGAAGCCTGAGGCTCCAGGCCTCATCGGTGCGGCTTGGTGGGCCCCGGAACAAGTCCGGGGTGACAAAGGGCAGGGACTGGTTATGCGCCCCGGATGCTCGCCCAATATTCTTCCCGAACCTCGGCATCGATCTCGACCGGCTTGCTGCTGCTCGGATAAAGTCGATCCTTCCCGTCCTTGCGTGGGCCGGAAATCCAATAATGTTCGCCGGTCTCGACATCGAAATAATTGGCTTTCGATCCATAGCCGCCAAGGCTCTGAAAAGCGCGCCCCGCATAGTGAATCGTCTGACCGGATTTGGACATGGTCACGCGACCAATGCGAGCAGGTCCGTTCAGCCCTTCCGATTTGTCCTCGATGTACATGATTCGACTCTTCTTCACGCTCATCGCACTCTAATCCTCCCTCGAGACCTATTCCTCCCCCATCTTCCCCTTCAGCGCTGCCAGCGCCGCGAACGGGCCGGCCTGCTCCTCGCTGATCACCCCCGCCTCTTGAAGCGCCACTTCCGCATTCGGCCCGCGCGGATAGGGGTCGAGCGATACCGCCAGCGTGTCGGCGATCGCTTCGCCCAGATCGATCGCGCTGCCGTCGTGGAAGATCACGTCGAGCTCGTCGCCCGACAATTCGATCTCGTCATCGGGGGTGCGCACCGGCTCGGGCTGGAAGTGCAATTCGAACGCTTCGTCGACATAGGCCGGTAGTGGCTCGCCGCTGGCGACGCACGCCTGGGTCAGCGCCGCCTTGATCCGCCCCCGCGCTCGGATCGAACCTGATTGCGCGCCCGACACCTGGTCCAAAGCGCAATGGGCCGACAATCGCTCGATCGCCAGCAGCCCGAGCCGCTTGGCCAGCGCCTCGCGCTCCGCGTCGGTGGCGGTCAAATCGATCCGCTCGCCGTCATGCACCTTGTCCAGATTAAGCCGGCAGGAAAAATTCTCGCTCATCCGATCTTTCCTTGCCCAAGAGCCGCATCATCGCTGTCACCCAGCCGCTGCCACCAGCCGCGCAATCG
Organism: Sphingomicrobium sp.; assembly: GCA_046593565.1. Lineage (GTDB taxonomy): Bacteria > Pseudomonadota > Alphaproteobacteria > Sphingomonadales > Sphingomonadaceae > Sphingomicrobium. The sequence goes on from JBKJNP010000290.1 coordinate 1,068, forward strand.
CGCCGATCCGGCCTCAACCGCCCCCGCTCCCGGCGGCTCGTCGCGGTACAGGCTTGGCACTACCGCTTCCTCCCACGCCGCGTCGTGATCAATGACATTCTGCCAGCGCTCGACCCGGCTGGCGAGCGATCCGACCATCATCCGCACCTGCTTGCCCAACCCCGGATCGCCGAACCCGGCCTCGCGCATCTGCACGTCCATGTCGGCGATGAACCGCTCGGTGACCCGAGGGGCCAACACGCGCGCGACATCGCCGCCGCCGCCCAGCCGGATATCGGTCAGTGCCAGCAACGTCGACAAGACTGCGAAGCGTCCATCGATCGTGTCTGGCACCCCTGCCGCGCGATACCAGTCGGCGGCCCGCGTCTCGGCGACGATCGCGGCATAGAGCGCCTTGCCGTCGGGACCGGTCGATCGGCGGGAGAATAGCCAGCTCATTCAGTTTCCTTTAAGGCGATCCCGTCTCCACTTGCGGGGCGGGGTCGCTGTCGCATATTGAGGCGGCTCCGCGGCAACGCAAGTCGCGGCATCTTTTCGATCAGGAGTTTCAATCAATGGCGTCCATCTGGCTCAAGCTTGCCGCGGCATCCCTGCTCGCGGCCACGACGGCCGGGTGCATGGGGATCCGCGATCATCGCGGCTACGTCCTCGACAAGGAGCTTGCGACCAACCTCCAGGTCGGGGTCGATAATAAGGATTCGGTGACCAAGACATTGGGCCGCCCGAGTTTTGTCGGCCAGTTCAACGCCAACGACTGGTATTATTTTTCGCGCGATACCAAGACCTCGCCGTTCCGCACCGCGCGGGTGATGGACCAGGATCTGCTCCACGTGCGGTTCGATGCCGCCGGCAACGTCGCCTCGGTCGGCCAGACCGGCAAGGAAACCGTGGTTGCGATCAACCCGGTCAACGACAAGACCCCGACCCTGGGCCGCAAACGCGGCTTCTTCAATGAATTGTTCGGCAACATCGGCGTTTTGAACTCGGGCGCCTTGGGGCAGCAGAACCCCGACAACTAAGCTTTTGCAACGCTTCCGATTGGCCTAAGCGGGGCGCATGACCGCGACCCCTGCCGGCATGACCTATGCCGATTACCTCCGCCTTGGCGACCTGCTTTCGGCCCAGCAGCCGCGTAGCGACCTGCATGACGAAATGCTGTTCATCGTCATCCACCAGACCAAGGAATTGTGGCTCAAGCAGATGCTTCACGAGGTCGCGCTGGCGTCCGCGTTGGTACGCGCCGACCGCTTTGCCGAAGCCTATAAGGCGCTGTCTCGGGTCAGCCGCATCCAGGCGGTGATGACCATGTCGTGGGATGTGCTGGCGACCATGACCCCGGTCGATTATTCGGCCTTCCGCCATGTGCTCGGCACCTCGTCGGGGTTCCAGTCGGCGCAATTCCGCGAGCTTGAATATCGGCTTGGCATCAAGGACCCGAAATTCCTCCAGTATCAGGAGGGCGGTGACGAAGGGCAGGCGCGGCTTCGCGCCGCGCTAGACGAGCCGAGCCTGTGGGATGAAGCCAATGCCGCGCTCGCCCGCGCCGGCTTTCCAATCGACGGGTCGGACGAAATCCGCGCCTCGTGGCTCGCCGTCTATCGCGATCCCGACACGTATTTCGATCTCTACCAACTGGCCGAGAAACTCGTCGATCTCGACGATGCTTTGGCCGGCTGGCGGCACAAGCATGTGCTGACGGTCGAGCGGATCATCGGCGGCAAGGCCGGCACCGGCGGGTCGGCCGGGGTGGCCTATCTCGCCTCGACCCTGACCAAGCGGGCGTTCCCCGAATTGTGGTCGCTGCGTACCGACCTGTGAGTTACAAGCATCTGTTTTCGCGCAGTCTTTCTGCCGCGCCCGATCGTCTGCACCTGGCCGCGCACAGTCATCATCTGTGGCCCGACGCCAGCTTTGACGGCCAGGTCGACTGCTGGAACGACGCCGCCCGCCTCGCCGATTCCAAGTGGGATCATGTGATGCTCGCCGTGTGGCTCGAAGCCCAGACCCAGGTTGCCGCCGAGCTCGGCAGCGGCGATCCTTCCGCGATCGTGTTCGCCGCCAACACCCATGATTTCATCATCCGCGTCGCCGCCGCCTGCCCTCGCGCCAACCCCCGCACCTTGCGCGTTTTGACCAGCGACGGCGAATTCCATTCCGCTCGCCGCCAGTTCGCCCGCTGGGCCGAAGATGGCTGGCTCCACCTCGACACCGTCCCCGCCGATCAGGTTCTGGCGGCGGCCAAGGCCGGCAATTACGACCTGATCATGGTCAGCCAGGTCCAGTTCGGCACCGGCCAGATCGTTGACGGTATCGAAGCGCTGGCCAGTCTCGCCCGTTCCGAAGGCCCGTGGGTAATAATCGACGGCTACCACGCCTTCATGGCCCTCGACCGCCCGTTCCAGCCAACTGCCGCATCCTCCGCTTTCTATCTCGCTGGCGGCTATAAATATGCCATGGCGGGGGAGGGGATGGGGTTGATGCATTGCCCGCCCGGCTTCGGCCCGCGCCCGCCGATCACCGGCTGGTATGCCGAGTTCGGCGATCTGACCGCCCCGCCCGGCGGGGTCGGCTACACCAGCGACGCGATGCGCTTCATGGGCGCCACGTTCGACCCGTCGGCGCTATACCGCTTTGTCGCCATCCGCCGGATGCTTGCCGCTGAAGGTTTGACCACCGCGAAGATCAGCGCCCACGTCGATGCGCTCCACGCGCAATTGCTCGATTCGGTCCGCGGCACGCCACTGGACGAAGCCGAGCTACTCAACCCGCTCGACGGCGGCCCACACGCGCGCTTCCTTGCCTTCAGATCGCCCCGCGCGGCAGAATGGCAGCAGCAGTTGATGGCGGCGGATTGCATCACAGACGTGCGCGGCGACGTGCTCCGCCTCGGGCTCGGCCTGTATCAAGATACGGCGGATATCGCCGCCTTCGCCAAGCTGGCGGCGACGCTTGTTTAAGGTTCGAGACCGCGCCGCAACAGCTTGTTGACCTCGGCCGCGACCGCCGCCGAATCCTCGGCGCCCCATACCCCGAAGCGCAAGCCCAGGAAGACATTCATACCCATCATCGCCCACGCCCGAACCTCGGCGCCAAAATCATCCTGTGACCGCAACTCGCCGCACGCTGCCCCCGCTTTGAGCCTTCCGGCGATGCGAGCCGCGGTAGTTTCATAGTGGGCGCGAAATCCTTGCGGATCGACGAATTCGGCTTCGTCGATGATTCGATACACTTCCTTGTGATCGGCGACGAAGTCGAGATAGGCGGTCAACGCCAGCTGTTCGGCATCTAGCGCGTCGGTCGCTCCGATCAGGGCCGGGGCGACATGGTCACGGACCCGGCTCGACATGTCACCGACCAATGCCGCGAATACCGCCTCCTTGCTGTCGAAGTAGGTATAGAAGGTGCCCAGCGCGACCTTGGCGCGGCTGGTGATGCCGACGATCGAACTCTCGCCGAACCCCTTCTCGCCAAATTCTCCCAACGCCGCATCGAGGATCTTGCGCAACGTCTTGTGCCCGCGCGCCGTGCGCGGCTCCTTACCCTCGCTGGCTAGCTGCGTGTCAGTCCCCGTCGATGTCGTTGCGATGCCCAATTACCACTCCCCAAATCAAATGCATCATCCCACAAGTTGAAAGATGGTTCAACTTTCATTATGGAGTCGTCAACGACGCGATTCCAAGGCTCGGAAATCGCGCATCACGGGGAGGATATCAATGACCAAGGGATCGATGGTTCGCGCATTTTGGCTGGCTGGCGCAGCGTTTGCGGGGGCGACGGCCGCGCACGGCCAGACTGCGGCTGAAACCACCGCCCAGGCGGCGGTCGAGCCCACCGCACCGGCGGCGAGCGCAGCGACCGATAATGAGGGTTCTGACGAAGAAATCATCGTCACTGCGCGGCGCACCGAGGAAAGTGTCCAGCGCGTCCCGTCGGCCATTTCAGCGTTCAACGAACGTTCGCTCGATCGCATTCAGGCGACCGACACCACCGGCCTCCAGGGCGCGGTTCCCAACCTCAACATCGTCCAAGGCCGCGGCTCGTCGAATGCCACCAACATCTTCATCCGCGGCATCGGCCAGCCCGACGCGCTGCAGACCTTTGATCCGGCCGTCGGCGTCTATGTTGACGACGTCTATCTTTCGCGCATCCGCGGCAACCAGCTCGAATTGCTTGACCTTGAGCGGATCGAGGTACTGCGCGGGCCGCAGGGTACGCTTTATGGCAAGAACACCATCGGCGGGGCGATCAAATTCGTCTCGCGCAAGCCCGGCCAGGATTTCCACGCCACCGGCAGCGTCTCGCTCGGCAGCTATGACCAGTTCGACCTGAAGGGTGCCGCCTCGGGGCCGATCACCGACACGCTGTCGGCGGGCTTCGCGGTGATGCGCTCGAAGCGTGACGGCTTCGTCAAGGATAGCTTCCGTTCGGAACGCTACAATGACAAGGATAGCGTCGGTGGCCGCGGCGCGATTGCTTTCACCCCGTCGGACAAGGTCCGGCTCGACCTGACCGCGGACTATAGCCACGACGACGCCTCGCTTAACGTCGGCCGGCCGGTCAATAATCTGAACACAGCGTTCGGCGTGCCGCTGCCGGTTTCCAACGCGGTTGGCACCGGCAGCTATGATTGGCATGGCCGGACCACGCCGGGCTTCCCCAATTCGACCAAGCTGACCCATTGGGGCACCTCGGCGACGCTGGCGGTCGATCTCACCGAAGCGCTGACCCTGAAGTCGATCACCGCTTATCGCAATCTCAAGACCGACGACTTTGTCGACATCGACGCCAGCCAATATTCGCTTGGCGACGTGTTTGTCGGGGTTCGCCAGCACCAGACCAGCCAGGAATTCCAGCTGGCTTATTCGGGCAAGCGGCTGAGTGGCGTCGCCGGCCTCTATTATCTCGACGAGCGGGTGAAGTCGCATCAGGATGCTTATGCAAACGACTTCCTTGGCGCGGCATTCTTGTTCAGCGGGTTCAAGCGGACGGTCGACGACCGGCTCAAGACCAATAGCTATGCGGCTTTTGCCAACGCCAGCTACGAGATCGTCCCAGATGTCCGCCTCTCGGCCGGGCTACGCTACACCAAGGAAACCAAGGATTATTTCCGCACGACCAGCACCTTCTACTCACTGTTTCCCGGCTTCAACGGGACTTACGTCTTCACCCCGCCGCGGGGCAAGTGGACCGACACTTCGCCGATGGCCAGCATCGACTGGCAAGCATTGTCCAACCTCATGCTGTACGCGCGGGTCGCCAAAGGCTTCAAATCGGGTGGCTTCAATGGCCGCGCCAACAGCGCCAGTGAATCGACTGAATATGATCCCGAAACCGCCTGGTCGTATGAGGCCGGGTTCAAGAGCCGCATCGCCAGCCAGCTGACGCTCAACGGGTCGGTGTTCACCAGCACCTACAAGGACTTCCAGGCGCGTGTCTCGGGCATCGACGACGATCCGGTAACCGGCATCCCGACCGCCAAGCTTTCGGTTCTCAACGCCGGCAAATTACGGATCAGCGGCGCAGAGCTTGAAGCCGCCTGGACTCCAGTTACCGGCCTGCTGCTCGATACCCAGATCGGCTATCTCAACGCTGATTATAAGGAGTTTGACGACGTCCGTTTCACGGCGTTCGGCGGAAGCCGCGCGTTCCAGACCCCGGCCTTCGCGCCCAAGTGGACCACCAGGTTCGGCGCGCAATATGCCTTCGGCCTCGGCAGCGTCGGCGGCATCACCATCGGCGCCCAGACCCGCTACAAATCGCGCACCGCGCTGGCGGTCGACAATACGCTGGTCAACAGCCGGACCGAGGTCGATGGCCTGTTCCAGAAAGGCTATTGGGTGCACGACGCGCGCATCGTCTACGAGACCGTCGACAAGCATTTCGCGCTTGGCCTGTACGGCAACAACCTCAGCGATCGCGCCTACAAGACGGACGCCCAGGAATTCTCCTCGGTCGGCAATATCCGCACCGTCTATTACGGTGCCCCCCGTACCGTCACGGTCCGCCTCACCGCGCGTTACTGACGGCCTCCCGAACCGGGGCGTCGGCCGTTTGCCGGCGCCCCGCGTTGCCCAACAACGCGAGAGGAACGCTGGCCATGGCCGCCTTTGCGACAAGACGCTGGACGTCCCGTGACGGGCTTGCTTTATTCGCCCGCGATTATGCCGGCGACGACGGGCCTGCTCGCCTGCCGGTCATCTGCCTCCACGGCCTGACGCGAAACGGCCGGGATTTCGAAGAGGTGGCACCGAGGCTCGCTACTGCTGGCCGCCGCATCATCGTTCCCGATGTGCGAGGTCGCGGCCAGTCAGCCCGCGATCCCGATCCGGCGCACTATAATCCCAAAGTCTACGCCCGGGATGTTCGCGAGATGATGGACGCACTGGGCATTGCGAAAGCAGTCTTTCTGGGCACGTCGATGGGCGGGATCATCACCATGGCACTCGCCGCGCTCAGCCCCAGAGCCGTCGCCGGCGCGATCCTCAACGACGTCGGTCCGCAGATTGCGCCGGAAGGCATTGCCCGGATCATGCAATATGTCGGCAAGCCGGTCGAGGTTGCGGATTGGCCGGACGCGGCAGCCTATTGCCAGCGCACCAACCAAGCTGCTTTGCCCGAGTTCGGAGCGGCGGATTGGGATCGGGTGGCCCGTCGCACGTTTCGCGACGATGGCGGGCTGCCGGTGCTTGATTATGATCCGCAGATCCTTGCTCCGTTGCTCGCCAGGCCGCCGCGTGGCCAGGCCATGCTCGCCTGGATGCTGTTCCGCCGGCTGGCTACCAAATGCCCTGTTCTCTCGATCCGAGGCGCGTTGTCCGATGTCGTCACACGGCCAATTGCAGATCGGATGAAGGCGAAGGCGCCGAATATCATCCTCGCCGACGTTCCCGGGGTCGGGCATGCCCCACAGCTGACCGAGCCGGTCGCGGTCGCCGCTATCGATCGCTTTTTGGATTCCGTGCCCTGATCTTGACGCCCCGCTGGCAATCGCCATCGCCGCGTGCCACTGTTTCGTCCTATCGCCATTGCAATCGAGGCCATGTTGACCAGCAACCGCGTATCTTTCGTTCCCGGCCGCACCTTGATGATGACCATGCTGGTCATTGCCTACACGCTGAATTTCATCGACCGGCAGATCGTCGGCATCCTGGCCGAGCCGATCAAGGCCGATCTCGGCCTGACCGACGGCGAACTGGGCTGGATGGGTGGCACCGCCTTCGCTCTATTCTACACCTTGCTCGCCATCCCGATCGCGATGCTCGCCGACCGTCGCGATCGAAGCTGGATCATCACCATCGGCCTCGGTCTGTGGAGCGCGGCCACCGCGGCCTGCGGTCTGGCGCAGAATTTCTGGCAATTGTTCATGGCTCGGATGAGCGTGGGCGTCGGTGAGGCGGCGGGTGTCGCTCCAGCTTACTCTTTGATCTCGGATCTTTATCCGCCGGAGCGCCGGTCTCGCGCGCTGGCCATCTTTTCGCTCGGCATTCCGCTCGGCAGCGCATTCGGGGTGTTGTTCGGTGGATTGATCGCTGCGTTTATCGATTGGCGCTACGCATTCCTGATCATCGGCGTCGTCGGGGTCCTGTTCGCGCCCTTGTTCAAATATGTCGTTCGCGATCCTGGCCACGGCCGCTCCGACGAGGCCCCGCGCGTCGCCGCGCCCGGCCTCGGCCTGGTGTTCCGCACGATTGCCGCCAAGCCCGCCTTTTGGCTGCTCGGATTTGGCGCTGGCACCGCCAGCCTCGTATCCTATGGCCTGGCCTTCTGGATTCCCAGCTTCCTCGCACGCAGCTACGGACTCGAGCTGGAAGAACGAAGCTGGATTTTCGCCTCGATCCTGCTGATCGGCGGCGGCGCCGGCATCTGGTTCGGCGGGCTCGCCGGCGACCGGCTCGGCAATGTCCACGCGCGCGGCTATGCTCTGGTTCCGGCGATCGCCTTTGCCATCACCCTGCCCGCCTATCTGCTCGCTTTCTCGACCGAGTCTTTGTGGCTGTCGTCGCTGCTGTTCCTCATCCCCACCGCGCTCGGCCTGACCTGGCTCGGGCCGGTGGTGACTGCGGTGACGCGGCTGGTCCCGCCGGAGATGCGTGCCACTGCCTCCGCCCTGTTCCTGTTCATCAACAACCTTATCGGGCTCGGGCTGGGCTCGACCGTGATCGGCCTCATCTCGGATTCGCTGACCGAGCGTTACGGCGATGAGGCGTTGCGCTATTCGGCGATGGCGACGACCTCGCTCTACGCGCTGGCGGCGTTGCTGATGTATCTTGCCGCGCGCCGCCTGCATCGCGACTTTCACGCCGCCTGACTTTCCACCTTTCGCTACGATGAACGGCGGGGGAACGTGCGCGACCGCCATGTGTTCATTCTCATCGAAAGGAGATTCATCATGAGCAAGATCATTCTTGCACTAGGCGCCGCTGCGCTTGCGATCAGCGCGCCCGCCCTCGCCGACAAGGAGGGCAAGGGCCAGGGAGGCGGCAACAAGGGCAGCCAGCAGCAAAAGGCTGACCGCGGTGGCAACGGCGGCGGCAATGGTCGCGGCAACCAGCAGATGAAGGTCGATCGCGGCAATGGCGGTCCGGCGATGCGCCAGGCCGGTAAGGGCCGCGGGAACGACGATTTCCGTAAGGCCGAAAAGGCGCGCGGCAATGACCGCAAGGATTTCGCGCGCGGCAATGACCGCAAGGACGACCGCGTCCGCATTGCCGATCGCAACGGTCGCGATTTCGATGGCGACGACAATGTCCGGGTCCTCGCCCGCAATTTCGACGGCGGCTTTGGTCGCTATAACAATTGCCCGCCGGGCCTCGACAAGAAGGACAATGGCTGCCTGCCCCCGGGCCAGGCCAAGAAATATCTTGGTTCGCGGCTCCAGCAGTCATTCGCCGACAGCCGGATCCCGTTCCAGTACCGCAGTTGGTACCGCGACGATAATGACCACTTCTATCGTTACGGCGATAATTCCATCTATCGCGTCAGTCGCAATAACAGCCTGATCGACGGGATCATCCCGCTGTTCGCCGGCGGCGGCTATGGTGGCGGCTATTACGCGCTCGGCGACCAGTGGCCGGATTCGTACAATTTCTACAACGTGCCATACCAGTATCGCAATTATTATGCCGACACGTCGGACTATCGCTACCGCTATGGCGACGGCGCCATCTATCGGGTCAATAGCGGCTCGGGCGTGGTCGATGGAATCGTCGCCCTGCTCGCTGGAGATCTCGGCGTCGGTAGCAACCTTCCGGCCGGCTATGATACCTACAATGTGCCGTTCGCCTATCGCGACCGTTATGCCGACTCATCGGACAATTGGTATCGCTATAACGACGGTTACATCTACCAGGTCGATCCCAAGACCCGCCTGATTTCGGCGGTAATCGACGCAATCGTCTGATTTTTCCGTGTGCGTAAAGCAGGCAGGGCTCGCTCACCGCGGGTCCTGCCGCCCGACAACTATCATCGACGAGGAATGACAATGCGTATTGCACTGCCCTTGTTCGCCGCCGCTTCTGCGATGACGCTGGCCGCGTGCGACACCAACACTACTGATTCAGCCGCTCCTAAATCGGAAGCGGCGAAAGAGGCCGCCGGCGACGCGACGATCGCCAGCGGACTGACCGGCGACGACAGCAAGTTTGCCGAGGCGGCAAAGGCCTCGGGTCTCGATGCGACGCTCGCC
>JBKJNP010000026.1:0-9102 GCA_046593565.1 Sphingomicrobium sp.
TTGGGTCAGATCGTTGGTCCCGATCGACAGGAAATCGAGCCGCGGCAGGATGACGTCGAGCATTTCGGCGAGGCTCGGCACTTCGAGCATGGCGCCATATTCGATTTTGAGCGGGAGCGGGCGGCGGGCTTTTTTGGACCAGGCCAGTTGCTCCTCGAACAACGCGCGGGCTTCGTCATACTCCCACGGTTCGGAGACCATCGGGAACATGACGCGCAGAGTGCGTCCAGCGGCCGCCTCGATCAGTGCCCGGGCCTGGGCCTTCATCAGGGTCGAGCGTTCCAGGCTGAGGCGAAGCGCGCGCCAGCCCATGGCGGGGTTTTCGGCCTCGTCCTTGACGTCGTTGAGATAGGGCAGGGCCTTGTCGCCGCCGATATCGACCGTGCGGAACACCACCGGCTTGTCACCGGCCGCGTCGAGCACCGATTTGTAAAGCCGCTGCTGGCTTTCGCGACCGGGCAAGGCGGCCGAGACGAGGAACTGGAATTCGGTGCGGAACAGGCCGATGCCGTCGGCACCCGACGCCTCGAGCATCGCCGCATCCTCGGCCAGCCCGGCATTGACCATCAGCGAGACGTTGACCCCGTCAATGGTCTCGGCGGGGAGGTCTTTCAGCGCGACATATTCGGCGCGGCGCTTCTGGCTCATCGCCATGCGCTGCTCGAACCCCTGCGCCAGCGGTCGGCTTGGACGGACCACGACGGTGCCGCTGTCGCCGTCGACCAGGATCACGTCACCCTCGCTCGCGACGTGGCGAATGGTGGGCAATTTGCCGACCACCGGCACCCCCATGGCGCGCGCGACGATGGTCATGTGCGCGGTCAAACTGCCTTCCTCGAGCACCACGGCCTTGAGGCGTCGCCGGTCATATTCGAGCAATTCGGCAGGCCCGAGATTGCGCGCGATCAGCACCGTATCCTTGGCCAGGCCGGTCTGGGCAGCGGTGCCCATCCGCCCCGACACGATCCGCATCAGCCGGTTGGACAGATCCTCGAGGTCGTGCATCCGTTCCTTGAGCAACGGATCGTCGATTTCCTGCATCCGCGCGCGGGTGCGCTGCTGGACCCGCTCGATCGCCGCCTCGGCGGTCAGGCCGCTGTCGATTGCCTGGTTGATGCGCCGCGACCAGCCCTCGTCATAGGCGAACATTTTGTAGGTCTCGAGGATCTCTTCATGTTCGCCCGCCGTGCCGAATTCGGCCTCGCGGGTCATATTGTCGATCTGCTCGCGCATCCGGCGGAAGGCGGCATAGACCCGGGCGCGTTCGGCCTCGGTATCTTCGGCGACGGTATGCTCGACCATCACGCGGGGCTGGTGGAACACGGCAACGCCCTTGGCCATGCCGGTGACCAGCTTCAATCCGGTGATGCGCTGTGCCCCGGCGGGGCGCTGGGTGGCGCGGCTTCCGTCGGACAGGCGGGCGCTGGCGATCAGCTCGCTCAGCACCATCGCCACCGTCTGCAGCGCCTCGATCTCGACTTCTTCATAGCAGCGCGGGTCGGCATGCTGGACGGCGAGCACCCCGATCGAATTCTCGCGATGGACGATCGGCACCCCGGCAAAACTGTGGAAGCTCTCCTCCCCGGTTTCGGGGCGATAGGCGAAGGCGGGGTGGCTATTGGCCTCGGCGAGGTTGAGGATCCGGCCCTCGGCCGCGATCGTCCCGACCAGTCCTTCGCCGGGCGACAGGCGCGTGACATGAACCGCAGCCTTATTCAGCCCGTGGGTGGCGAACAATTCGAGCTTTCCGTCGCGCTGGACGTAAATCGAGCAGACCTCGCTCACCATCGCCTCGGCGATCAAATCGACGACATGATCGAGCTTGCCCTGCGGACTGCTCCGCTTGGCCATCAAATCGTGGAGGCCGACGATGATCTCACGAGAGGCAATGGCGGCGGACAAGGGCATAAGGATGCTATTGCAGGAGTGGCCAGGCTTTCCAAGCGATGTGGTGTTGGCGGTGATCGGGCGATCGCCAGCGCGGCGTCGAAACCTGGCAAGGTCCGAATTGGCATGGTTCGCCGGGAATAGCTTGGGCGAGTCTGCCAACGCTCACCGCTCCGACTGCGAAACGCTTGTATTTTCTGCAACTTAGTCCCAATTGAGCCGCATGTTTCGCGTCCGTTTCGGAGCGAAAACGGGGCCGCCGGGTTCCGGCACGCGTTCCATTTTCATGACCGCAATCACCGCTCTCGAAGCCCAGCATCATGCGCTTGCCGGAATGATGCTTCGCCTCGTCAACCAGGTGGAGGGCTTCCAGGGGCCGGAAGAGGCCCATTCGATCACCGTCCAGCTGGCGAAGTTGTCGCATCTCCTCAGGCTCCATCTCGCGACCGAGGATGAATGGTTTTATCCGGCCATGATCGCGTCCGGCGAACCGCTCGCCGCGGCGCTGGCTACCACCTATCGCGACGAGGTTGGCGGAATTGCACAGGAAGTCGAGGCCTTCCTGATGCAATGGAACAGCTCGGTCGTCATCGAACTCGGAGCCAGCCGCTTTCGTCAGGAAATCCTGGGACTGTTCCACAAGATCGAAGATCGCATCGGCCGCGAGGATAGCGAATTATATCCGCTCGCGCGGTCGCTCGGGATCGGTAGCAGGTCATTGGCTGCCTAACTGCCGAGCTAACCCCGGCTTTCCAGCGCCGCCGCGGCTTCGTCGACCAGCTCGGCGATGATGTCGGCGACCGGCTCCTCGCGCTTGACCATGCCGACCGATTGCCCGGCCATGACCGAGCCGCTTTCGACATCGCCATCGATGACCGCGCGCTTCAACGCCCCCGCCCAATAATGCTCGATCTGGAGCTGGGCCTCGCCCATTTCGATCTCGCCCGAATCGAGCCGACCGGCGACCTCGACCTGCTTGGCGGCGAAATTGATCATTTCCTGATTCTTCAGCGCGCGGACCGGAATTACCGGCAGGCGCGGGTCGATCTGGACGCTGGGGATGGCGTCGCGGGCCGAGGCGCGGAGGAAGGCCTTCTTGAAATTGGCGTGGGCGATGCATTCGGTGGCGCAGACGAAGCGGGTGCCGAGCTGGACCCCGACCGCCCCCATTTCGAGGTAAGCGGCGATTGCCTCGCCTCGCCCGATCCCCCCGGCGACGAACACCGGAATGTCGGCAGCGACATGAGGGAGGATTTCCTGCGCGAGGACCGAGGTCGAGACCGGGCCGATGTGGCCGCCGGCCTCCATCCCCTCGATCACCAGGGCATCGGCGCCGCTGCGGATCAGCTTTTTGGCCAGCGCGAGCGCGGGAGCGAAGGCGATCAATTTGGCGCCATTGCCCTTGATCCGGTCGATCGCGCCGCTCGGGGGGAGGCCACCGGCGAGGACGACATGGGTCACCTGATGGCGCGCGCAGGTGTCGATCAACTCGCTGATCATCGGGTGCATGGTGATCAAATTGACGCCGAACGGCTTCTCAGTGCGCTTCTTCGTCTCGGCGATTTCGGTGTCGAGCAGGTCGGGGGTCATCGCTCCGCAGGCGATCACTCCGAAGCCGCCGGCATTGGAGATGGCGGAGACGAGGTTGCGCTCCGAAATCCAGCTCATCGCGCCGCCGAGGATGGCGACCTCGCAGCCGAGAAAGTCAGTGCCGCGATGCATCAGTTGACGGAGGCGAGCGTGGCCCGCGGTGCCTCCGTGCATCGCGCGGGGCTCCGCGATCAATCCTTCGCCGCTCATTGACTGTCCTCCGGTTCGTCGAGCCCAAAGGCGGTGTGGAGCAGGCGCACGGCTAGCTCCATCTCGTCCTCGCGGATCAGGGCGCTGACCTTGATCTCGCTGGTGGTCACCGCGAGCAAATTGATGCCCCGCGCGGCGAGCGTGTCGAACATCGTCGCCGACAGTGCGGGGTTGGAGCGGATGCCCACGCCCACGATGCTGACCTTGGCGACCGCATCGTCGGTCAGCATGCCGGTAAAGCCGATCGATTCGCGCTGCCTTTCCATCACCGCCGCCGCCTGCGCCAGGCTGGCGCGCGGGACGGTGAAGGTCAGGTCGCTGACCGGCTGTCCGGCGGTCGCGGCATGGACGATCATGTCGACCGAAATGCCGGCTTCGCTGAGCGGATGCATGATTGCGGCGACCGTGCCTGGCCGGTCGGCGATGCCGGTCAGCGTGATCCGGCCCTCGTTGCGGTCGGACGCGATCCCGGCGATGGCGTTACGTTCCATATCGGCTCCCAATTCGGCGACGATCTCGGTCCCCGGCACATCCTCGAACGCGCTCAATACGCGCAGCGGCATCTTTTCGCGCATCGCCAGTCCGACGCTGCGCACCTGGAGCACTTTCGACCCCACACCGGCAAGCTCGAGCATTTCCTCGAACGTCACTTGGTCGAGCTTGCGGGCGCGCGGCACGATCCTGGGATCGGTGGTGTAGACGCCATCGACGTCGGTGTAGATGTCGCAGCGGTCTGCCTTGAGCCCCGCCGCGATCGCCACCGCCGACGTGTCCGATCCGCCACGCCCGAGTGTGGCAACCCGGCCGTCCTCGCTGACCCCCTGGAAGCCAGGGATGACCGCGACCGTCCCGGCCTTGAGGGCTTCGTCGAGAGTGGCCGATTCGACTGCCTCGACCCGAGCATTACCGTGGACCCCTGTGGCGCGGAGCAATTGCCAGCCCATGAAGCTGCGCGCCTTGAGCCCCATGTTCTGCAACGTCATCGCCAGCAGCCCGGCGGTGACTTGCTCGCCCGACGCGACCACCACGTCATATTCCAGCGCGTCATGGCTCGCGGCCGCCTCGCGGCACAATTGCACCAGCCGGTCGGTCTCCCCGGCCATGGCGGAGACCACGACCAGCACCTCATTGCCCGCAGCGACCTCGCGCTTGACCCGCGCCGCGACGCTGCGGATCCGCTCGATCCCGGCCATCGAAGTGCCGCCGAATTTCATCACGATGCGGGACATGGTCGGTGCGGTTGTTCCTTGGGCTTGTGGCGGCGTCCTGATAGGGAGGCCTCATGAGCGAGACAAGCATCGTGGCGAGTGAGGCGGCACACTTCGGGGCGCTGGCGGGGGATTGGTGGGACCCTGACGGCGCGTCGGCGATGCTCCACAAGTTGAACCCGGTGCGATTGGGCTACATCCGCGACCGGATCGACCAGCATTGGCAAAGCGACGAGCATGGCTTCCGCCCGCTCGACGGCAAGACCGCGCTCGACGTCGGCTGCGGGGCCGGACTGCTCGCCGAACCGCTGGCGCGGATGGGGGCCAAGGTAACCGCGGTCGATGCCGCGCCCCAACTGATCGCGGCGGCCAAGGCGCATGCGGCGGGGGCGGGGCTGGCGATCGACTATCGCGCGGTCGGGGTGGAAGCGCTCGATGGGCAGTTCGACCTGGTGACCGCAATGGAAGTGGTCGAACATGTCGCGAGCCCAAGCGCGTTCGTCGCCTCGCTGGCGGCGCGATTGGCACCCGGCGGGCTGCTGATCCTGTCGACCCCCAACCGCACGGCGTGGTCGAAGCTCCTGACGATCACGTTGGCCGAGGGGTTCGGGCGGATTCCGAAGGGCACGCACCACTACGACGAGTTCATCACGCCCGAGGAGATGACCGCGATGCTGGCGGTGGCTGGGCTGGCAGTCGAGGATGTCGAGGGGATTGCGGTCTCGCCGATGCGCGGGCTGCATTTGAGCGAGGATGTGCGGCTAAATTATCTGGTGGCGGCGAAGCGCTCGGCCTAACGTCCGCTTTCGACCCATTGCGGACATTAGCTGTCTCGCTCACGCGCGGGTTCCCAGCCCGTCCAGTGCCGCGTCGGTAGGAGCACTCCTTTCGATGAGCCAATTAATCTCAGACAGAGAAAAGTCGCGATAGGCCTGCCTTACTTTTTGAGCTTCGGCATTGGAAATCGGCCTTCCAATCCGGTGTTCAACCTTTCCCACCACTTCATCGAGGTCAAAGGGCGCGCGCAATATACTCTTTGGATGCGGTTTCAAATAAGCCACCTTTACTTCGGCAGAAATCGCTGCTCTGAGCCGACCAGCATCTGACCTCCTTCTGAGCTCGTCGACAACACCGTCCAGATCGCCAATCCTGGTGAGCCGCTGCTCCAGAACTTTCGGCTTGATACAGTTGCAACTGGCGGCCCCATCTATCGCGGCTCGTGGTTCCCAGCCGTCGGCGATCAAGTCAGTGAAATCGGCAAGCGCGTCTCGCACTTGTTGTTCCACGCTCATCCCGTGCTCCACCTCGAGGCAATTCCCAAGCAGCTCCATGATCCAAAATAACATTGATTTTGGACCATTCAGAAGGGGGCAGCTCACTTTCGCTGCTCCACCGACGATATTGTTCCTCGGGATACCCGCGCTCGACCTTAAGGCGCTTGGGGGAGAGCGAAGTCTAACATGGAGCGGAGTTAGTTCGCATTGAACACATAGTCGTGCTGGCTGTCACGTGTGATGAGTACTGCTTTGCCGTCGCGCTCCCCAATCACCCATTCGAAGCCGAATAGGGTCGGGTCGATCGCGACGAGTGATGTTGTGCCATCGTCGTTGACACGCGTTGCGACAGCACTCTTCCAAAGGCCCGTGTCGACTATCAGCGCGGTCCCAACCTTGGTCAACGTAAGAGGGCCCAGATCCTTGCTGAGATAGTTTGAGGCCAATCCGGCAATCTGAAGCGGGTCTGGCGGAATCATGATCCGTTTGCGCTCACTGGCGTAAGAAGCCTTGGTCTGTGCCGCGCCGGCCTTGATCCGCGCCACAGCCTCGGGTCGGCCATCGTAAATTACTTCCAGCAAGCGGCGCCTGAAGGGTGACAGCATTAGCCCGCCCACATCCGAATTGGTCAGAATCACGGCGCCGATCTGGGCCTCTGGAATCATCACAATATCGCTCTTGTAGCCGAACAGGCTGCCCCCGTGCCGCACGACCTCCACGCCCCAGGTTGAATCGGTCTGCAGTCCCATGCCGTAAAAGGCGGCCTTGCCGAGCGCGACGCCATGTTTGCGACGCTCAAGCAAATTAGCAGCGGACACCATCCGCTTCCCGTCCGGCAAGACGCCCTGCGTGAGCTCGTTCTGCACATAGCGGATCAGGTCGTGTGCGCTCGACCAGGCGCCGCCCGCAGGGCGAAACGGTTGAAAAGTGTAACTGCCGTCGATGCGTCCCACCGCTGTTTCTCCATCCCGCGTGTAGTCATGCGGACTCGCGTGATTTCCCCTCAGCATCGTGTCGATGTCGAGCGTGGTATTGGTCATCCTCAGTGGGCCGAAGATGCGGGTTTGCATCGCCTTGTCGAACGCTGCCCCAAGCTCAAGCTTGGGATAGATCAGATGCCCGGCGACATAGCCGGCGGCCGAGGCCATCAGATTGTTGTACTGGAATACCTCACCGAACCCACTCGTTGGCTCGGTGGCGGCGAGGTACTTGAAAGTGTCCGACGCGGGCGTCTGTCTGTCCGAGCTGAACAGAAATTCGAAGTCCTTGTTGGGCAGCCCGGTGCATGCGCAGACCAAATGGCGGATCAGCGTCTTTGAAGTCGTGACGTCACTACCGAGACGAAACGCCGGGTAGACCTCGACGACCGGTTGATCCCAACGCAGCTTACCTTCGTCAACCAGTTGCGCGAGTAATAGCGTCGCCATTCCTTTGGTGTTGGATGCGATCGCAAACAGCGTGTGGGCGTCGACGCGATCCGGCTTGCCCAACTCCTTGACGCCCTCGCCGCCCTCCCAGACAATCTGGCCGCGATCGATCAATGCTAACCCGACTCCGGGTACGCCCGTTTCCGCCATTGCTTCACGAATGAAGGTGCGAAGCAGCTCGACCCGCGCCGGATCGAGCCGATGGGCCGGCTTTCCCGCAAAATTCTCCTGGGCGTACCCTTTAGGCAATAGCGTATCGGCGAGCAGCGCGAGCGCCCCCACGCGCTTTTCAGAAGTCCCTTCTGCCCCCTTCAAGATGCGGACGGTCCAGCTCGCATCCTTGCGAAGCGCCAAGGCACCGATTGCGAGCTTCTCGTTGAGCGAAGTTTCGTAAGCGAAGGAGACGCGCTCATCCCAGCCGTTGAGCGGAGCAAGCGTCGATTGAAGTTTCAGGGCATGCCTTTCGGTCACATCGAACCGCGCCCAGGCTTTGGCTACCGCATCGGCAGCGCTGGAGGCCGGGCCGACCTCAACGATCGCGATCCGCAGATCGCCTTCCGGCGCTGTCATGATCGCGGCGTCACCGGGATTGTTAAGCGTCCAATTCTTGGAGGCCGTAAATGCCGTTCCCACCCGAGTTGTAGCCGACGTGTCGGCGGTGAGCACCTGTGCCATTACACTTGTCGGGTGGATCAGTAGGCTCGCCGAAGCGAGAGACAACACCAAAAGAAGTTTCCGCGCCCGCCATGTTCTTATCACGATCAAAGACCCTTTAATGACCGCAGAAGGTTAAAGAAAACTTCTGATTAAAACAAACACAATAGGGTTGCAGACGCGCGGTCAGCAGGTTGCATAGTGGATATGTCGCTAGTGTCCGCTTTCCACCCATAACGGACATTGCCGACTCGTGGGACTGCCCCATGATGTTTGGGCAGGCGTCCGACATCGTATGAAAATTAGGCTGGCAATGTAGGATTTCGGCTGCTTTGCTCGGCGTGGTTCTTTCGCATTGTCGGGCTGGCGTCGATTCGACAGGCTGATCGCGCGGGAGGGGCGATTTGGTCGCTCACTCAGTGCCTTTAGGGGTTTTAGGGGCTTTAGGGGCTTTAAAAATCCACCTTGTCGTAATGCGCTGGCGGCACGATCACCTCCATCCGTTCGCCCAATAACGGCCGGAAGCACGGGCGCGACTTCATCACCGCGTACCAGTCCTTGGTTGCCTTGTGGCCGCGCCAGTCGAGCGCGCCGAGATAGTCGATCACCGATAGCTGCGCGGCGGCGGTGAAGTCGGCGAGGCTGAGGCCGGCGCCGGCGATCCAGCGGCGGTGATCGAGGAGATAGTCGACATAATCGAGGTGGTTGTTGGCGACCTTCATCGCCTCACGCAGGACGCGGGTGTCGGGCGATGCGTTGGAGACCAAGCGTTTGCGCATCCGCTCGTTCATCAGCGGCTCGACCACTTCGCGGAACAGTCGTTCGTCGAACCAGGCGACGAGGCGGCGGATC
>JBKJNP010000115.1:0-3213 GCA_046593565.1 Sphingomicrobium sp.
CCAATTCATGTTGCCGAGCGAGTTCGAAGACGAATATGAGAACGGCATCGTCTGACCACCGAACGAGATGGTACCCGTGCGCAGCGGCAAGCCGCCGTCGGGATTCCTGGAAGCCCAAAAACCCACCGTGTAAAACTGGAGTGCAGTCGTGGCGACCGACTGCGAGATCGTGCCGAGAGAATTGCCCGCCAAGTCGACGCTTCGGACACCATCTTGCGCTGGCCAGTAGCCACCAATGTAGTCGATCGAGCCAGCGCTAACCGTCCAACCATTGATGCTCGTATTTCCGGTACCAAGCGTGAGGAATGACCCTCCCGGGTTCACAGTCGCCTGCTCAAAGCTTCCGTTGAATACCAGGTTCTGCGCATTCGCCGGCGTCGCGAAGACGGCCAGCGCAGCCAAAAGTCCAAAAAATGCCCGCTTAATCATCGTACTTCCCCCTACTCTGCGCACCGAACCATTGGCCCAAGCGATATCAAACATTGGCAATTGCATGATCCCTCGACCCCGTCGCAGGATCACCGCGCCGCCGTGCGCGGCGCATCTGAAAACCGACAGCCCCGAAGCCAAACAGCATCATTGCCCAAGCCGCTGGCTCAGGGACCGCCGGTACCTGGCTGATTCTGGAGTCCCCGGCGGTCAGTGACTGCAAACGGTAGCCATCACCTGCGGTAGGCGTCGTGCCGTTCGTCATCGTCGTAAAAAGATACCGAGAATAGCCCGTCAGGGCAGGCGTGAATGTCAAAGTCGCTTCCGAATTCGTATTGCTCTGCGACGACGTAAAAGTGAATCCCCCGCCAGGGTTTTCGATCGTGCCCGAGAACCCAAGCGCAGTCAGAACACCTGTCGAGCTGACGCCGTAAACGCCAAGAGTGTCGTTGCTATCGACAATATTGAGGATTGCGCTGAGGATGTTCACGCTCGGCACGTTTAGAAAGGTTAGAAGCATCCCTTCGTTTACGTTGATCTTTTTCCTGCCTTGCTCGTCCGCCGAATCGATTTCGGGACAGCCAGCGCTATTGCCAATGAAGCCACCGGTTTCGCTGGAAGAGCAGATTCCGACCCCGCGGCTGCTATAACTCAAGGTGATTCCGCCGGTGAACGTCGAGGAGTTGATGTTCATGCCGCCGAGCGTGGCAGGCCCCAGCGTGTTCGCAAAGCTGTAGCCGGTCAGTTGGACGCTCATTCCGCCCGAAGAGAAATATAGCGAAGACGCGTCTGCCCCGCTGCTCTGCGCGCCCGCAAAATCGAAGGTCTGGCTGCCTACGGGGGCGCTCGCGGCAGTGGAGATTTGTGCGTTAACGGACGTGCTCGCGAAAGCGATCAAACCGGCCAAAATTTGGATTTTCTTCAGCAACGCCACAACCCCCATCAGCCGATAATCCGGCTTTCAGGGGTTCTCTGGCCGGCTCGATCATTCGCATCGACCAAGTCTTGGGAACTTGTGAGAATCACCCTGTTAACCCGTTAATCGCACGATTTAAAAAAGGGAGTCAACGATTGTTAACTCACATTTAATAACTGTTCCATTTTGGGACTAATTTAGCGATTCTGCATATGCCGATTTTGGCTGATCAGTCGATGAAACCGGCATGCGCCGCAGCGAGCGATGAACATTCGTCGCTTAGCTCAACGAGCGAAAGTAACACGGTCAGATCGGCGCGTCGGCCCGCGGCGGTTGTTCGAGCCCCTCTCGCATAAACGAAATCGCGCTTGCCGCTACTTGAGACACGGAAAGCCTGTACTGTCTCTGACGAAACAATCGTCAGCTCCGGGCAGATGAGTTCGGTACGGATTACCGACTCCCCCTTGATCGGCTGGAAAAAGTTCTCGTCCGTCGAGCAACATGCCGACAGCCGGATTGCGCGCGCCTGGCCGCCAGAAGAGTCTATCTCAATTCCGACCGATGGCGCGTCGGGCGATGACGGAGCGCCACCTGAAAGGTCGCAGCGCCCATTCAGCCCGCCCTCTTGCTTGATGCCGCAATCCTTAAATGCTGCGCGGATCGTTGAGAGCGACGGAGTCGACTTGTCACCGCGTTCCGGAACCAGGCCAAGCAGGATCGGGCCCCAACCCTTGCGGTCGAGCGCGGGAGACTTTTGCTGCTCCGTTTGAACGAGATCGGCAGAGCCTACGAAGTTTTGCCCGTCTTTACCGTCACAAGCGGAGAGCGAGACGGAAAGGATCAAGGTCAGAACGCCGGGTATGTGCCTCATCGCGGTTAGTCGCGCTCGGTCGGTACGGCGCCTGGCAAATATTCAGCCAGCATCAGCGGTGAAGGCCGGCGAGTGGGTTCATCGCCTTGTTGAGCAAGGTGCCGAGCACCGGTGCACCGTTCAGCAGTCTGAACGATTCGACCAGGTCGTGCTTGGTTGACCGGCCTTCCTCGACAACGAACAGGATACTGTCGACGCGCCTAGCAATGAGGAGCATTTCGTCGCCCTCTAGCACCGGCGGGCAGTCGACGATGCAGAACGGTAGGTCGCGCCCGTCCGGGTTTTGCGAGAACAATTCGGTCAGCCGGGGCGACAGCAGAAGGTCGGACGAATCCTCTGACGCTTCGCCCGCGACATGGATCGTTAGCCGCTCGTCTTCTACCCGGAAGCTCAAGTCGCTGACCTCGTCGGTCCCCTTGAGATACGAGCCGATGCCGGACACTTCAGGCAGACCGAAGCGGTATCCAATCACCGGCCGACGAAGGTGCAGGTCGATCAGGATAGTCTCGCGAACCCGGCTAATCGCGCAGGCCAGATTGGCCGCAACGTGGGACTTGCCGTTGGCGGCCGTTGGCGATGTCACTGCAACGACCCGCCCCATGCTTTCGGCAAGCGCGCTAAGAACTTGCGTTCGCAAGGAGATGAACGGCTTGGCGCGAGGGTCCTTGGGGTTAAATCCGTATATCCCGTGCTCGAGCAGATGGTCGCCCTTGGCGGCGATGTTGCGATAATTTCGGCGCCAGTCCGCGCTGCCCGTCGCGGCTGGCGGAGGCAATTCGCCGCCTGTGGAGAAGCGATCGACCGGTGACATGATCAAGGGTGCGCCTTTTTCGGAATCCACTGCAACATCCTGCCTTTGAGCGACCGCGCTTTTGACGTGTCGGCGCCGTGAATTGTGAGCGGCACCGAGCCGAGCGGCATATGCCCGGTCAGCCGGGCGATCCCGTCGCGGCCGTGAATCGGCTTCCTGACAAGCTCCAGCAACAAAGCCATAGCA
>JBKJNP010000162.1:0-9731 GCA_046593565.1 Sphingomicrobium sp.
GCACCGTAGTCGGCGAGGTCGACTGCGGCCATGTCGGCGCTAAAGTCGCGGCGCTCGATGTAGCGAACTGCCTTACCTAAGTCCTTGACAAGATGGGGTTTTAGATAGAGCGCCGCAACCATCGGATCGCGCCCGGCAAGCGTCTCGCTGAGCGCCAGCGCGGTCATTCTTGCGCCTTCCGACAGATAGCCGCGCGAACCCGACATATACCATTGGCCATGTTCGTTGGCGACGTGGCGACCATAACGCGCCTGGTTGCCGAGCATGATCCCGAAGCCGAGCCAGATGGCGGTGAGATCGGTCAGCAATTCCTCGCATTCGGCTCCGCCCGGCCCGTGCGCGGGCAGCCGGTGGAGCCGATAATGGGCGACTTCGTGGGCCAGGGTCCCGACCAGGTCGACCGGGTGATTGACGTCCTCCTCGGCATAGCGGATCTCGCCGCGGAACAGGTTGTCGGCCCCCGCGACCATCTGAAAGGTGCCCGCCGCGCCGCTGCCGCCCGCCATCGACACCCCCTGCGACAAGGTCTGTCCGACCGGGCGCTTGAGCATCGGCTTGAGGTCGGTCGGCCACGGCGCAATCCCCGCGATGGCCTTGACCTGGGCAAGCAATTCCTCGGCCAGCGCATGGCCCTTCGCGTCGGTATCGGGAAATTCGTCGCCGTCCGGCCGGGCGAGGATGCGCGCGGTGCGGATCGGGTCGGCGGCATATTCGCGCTCCAGCCAGGCGAAGGATGCGAGCTGCCATTCCCATTCGTCGGCATCGATCGGCGGACGGCGCCGGAACAGCATCAGCGATCCTCGAGCGCCGCGACAATCGCCGTCGCCGCCACCTCGGGGCTCATCGCCATCGTGTCGATGCGGATGTCGGGATTTTCCGGCGCTTCGTAGGGGCTGTCGATGCCGGTGAAGTTGGCCAGCTCCCCGGCCCGCGCCTTGGCGTAGAGCCCTTTCACATCGCGGGCTTCGGCTTCGGCGAGCGGGGTGTCGATGAAGATTTCCACGAATTCGCCCTCGGCCAGCATCGCCCGCACCATCGCCCGCTCGGCGCGGAACGGGGAGATGAAGGCGGTGATGACGATCAACCCGGCATCGGCCATCAACCGCGCCACCTCGCCGACGCGGCGGACATTCTCGATCCGGTCGGCGTCGGTGAAACCCAGATCCTTGTTGAGCCCGTGGCGGACATTGTCGCCGTCGAGCAGGAAGGTGTGACGGCCTTGTCCGTGGAGCTTCTTCTCAACCAGATTGGCGATCGTCGATTTGCCCGCCCCCGATAGTCCGGTGAACCACAAAACGGCGGGCTTCTGGCCCTTCAACCGGGCATGCGCCCCGCGGCTGATTTCGAGCGCCTGCCAATGGATATTGTGCGCCCGGCGAAGAGCGAAGTGGAGCATCCCCGCCGCGACGGTGGCGTTGGTCAATTTGTCGACCAGGATGAACCCGCCCAACGCGCGGCTGTCGGTGTAGGGCTCGAACACCAAGGGGCGGTCGGTGGTCACTTCGGCGACGCCAATGTCGTTCAACTCGAGCGTCTTCGCCGCGAGATGTTCGCCGGTATCGACTGCCAGCGCATATTTGGGGGCGGCGATGGTGGCGGACACGGTCTGGGTCGCGAGCTTGAGCCAATAGCCCCGCCCCGCCAGAAGCGGCTCCTCGTTCATCCAAACGATCGACGCTTCGAACTGGTCGGCCACCTCGGGCGGGTCGGCGGCAATCGCGATGACGTCGCCGCGCGAGCAATCGACCTCACTCGTGAGGGTCATCGTAACCGACTGGCCGGCTTGAGCGTCGGCCAGATCGGCATCGCCAAGCAGGATCCGCGCGACCGTGCTGCTCTTGCCCGAGGGAAGGATTCGCACAGCATCCCCCACGGCGATGCGACCCGACGCGATCAGGCCGGCGAACCCGCGGAAGCTGGCGTCGGGGCGGCTGACGAGTTGGACGGGCAGGCGAAACGGTCGCGCGGCAGCGGCATCGCTGTCGAGTTCGACCCGTTCGAGATGATCGAGCAAGGCGGGGCCATCATACCATGGCATGGCGTCGGATTTGGTCGCGACATTGTCTCCGTGGACCCCCGAGGTCGGGATCGCGATGACCTCCTCGATCCCGATCGAATCCGCGAAGGTGCGATATTCGGCGGCGTGCTTCTCAAACGCCGCCTCGTCGTAATCGACCAGGTCCATCTTGGTCACCGCCAGCACGATATGCCGCACGCCGAGCAAGTGAACGAGATGCGAATGCCGCCGGGTCTGGGTCAGCACGCCTTGCCGCGCGTCGAGCAGGATTACCGCGAGGTTCGCGGTCGAGGCGCCGGTCACCATGTTGCGGGTATATTGTTCATGCCCCGGGCAGTCGGCGACGATGAAGCTGCGCTTCGGAGTCGCGAAATAGCGGTAGGCGACGTCGATCGTGATGCCCTGCTCGCGCTCCGCCGCGAGGCCGTCGACCAGCAAGGCGAAATCGATCTCCGCCCCGCGCGTGCCGACCGCTTTTGAGTCTTTGGTCAGCGCCGACATCTGGTCGTCGAGCACCTGGGCGGAGTCGTAAAGCAAGCGGCCGATCAGGGTCGACTTGCCGTCGTCGACGCTGCCGCAGGTGATGAAGCGAAGGAGATCGGACACTAGAAGTACCCCTCCTTCTTCTTGCGCTCCATCGATCCCGAACTGTCATGATCGATCGCCCGTCCCTCGCGCTCGCTGCTGGTCGAGGCGCGCATTTCGGCGATGATGTCGGCCAGGGTCGCTGCCTCGCTCTCGACCGCGCCGGTCAGCGGGTAACAGCCGAGGGTGCGGAATCGGACGGTCCGTTCGACCACCTGCTCGCCGTCGGCCAACGGGAAGCGATCGTCGTCGACCATCAGGATCATGCCGTCGCGGACCACGGTCGGGCGCGGCGCGGCGAAATAGAGCGGGACGACCGGAATATCCTCGCGCTCGATGTAACGCCACACGTCGAGCTCGGTCCAGTTGGAGATGGGAAAGACGCGGATGCTCTCCCCTTTCGAAATCCGCGCATTGAAGAGATTCCACAATTCGGGCCGTTGGTTCTTGGGGTCCCAGCCGTGGCTCGCGGAGCGGAACGAGAAAATCCGCTCCTTGGCGCGGCTCTTCTCCTCGTCACGCCGGGCACCGCCGAACGCGGCGTCATAACCACCCGCGTCGAGCGCCTGCTTGAGCCCTTCGGTCTTCCACAAATCGGTGTGCAAGCCGCCATGGTCGAACGGGTTGATCCCGCGCGCCTTGGCGTCGGGATTGATGTGGACAATCAGCTCGATCCCGCTTTCCACCGCCATCCGGTCGCGCAAATCGTACATGGCGCGGAATTTCCAGGTGGTGTCGACGTGGAGCAAGGGGAAAGGCGGCGGCGACGGCGCAAATGCTTTCCGCGCCAGGTGCAGCATCACCGCGCTGTCCTTGCCGACCGAATAGAGCATCACCGGGCGCGTCGCCTCGGCCACCACTTCGCGCAGGATGTGAATGCTCTCGGCTTCGAGGCGATCGAGATCGGTTGGGTAGGCGAAAGGAGCGGCGGTCATTCCTGCTCGCTGATGTAGCGCATCAGTTCGGCGAGGGTATATTCCATCTGGTCCTGCATCTGGCTGACCAATTCATTCTCGCGCATGCCTTCATGGTCGAGCGGCTTGGAATAAGAGTCCGAAAAAGCCTTGAGGTCGTCCTTGTCGAAAATGCCGCGCGCAACCAGTTTGGCGAGGATCACCAGCAGGCCGTTGGTATTGGCGATATTGCCCGCGACCAATGCCTCGTCGACCATCGACAGCCGCGGGTCGAGTTCGTCATCCTCGGTTTCGGTATTGTCCTCGATCATGGTTTCAGCTTGGCCGCTTTGCCGGTCTCATTTCAAGTGGCGGGCGAGAACATTCCACTGCTTGATCTTTTCCGGGAGCGGCATTCTCGCCAATCCGCTGGATGAAACGAGGTCGTAGAGTTGGAACCCGGATACTCCCGGAAGCAGTCGATTTCCCTCCTTGGCCGCACTCCCCCCGTTAAAGGCAATGGCTTCCAACCGCGGAAATTCGGCCCGCAGCGTCTGGATGGGATTGGCCTGCGCGGCGCGGATTGCCGAATCCCCGCTGCCGTCGCGGTGGGCCGCGTGATAGACGTCCCACAGGCCGATCCCGGCGGACCGCAACACCGCCAGCCGCTCCCCATAATCCAGGTTAGGTAGCGGTTGGTCGATCAGTGCGCCGACAAGCTTCCAGAACTGGTTGCTGTGATGCGCATAATATTGACCGCGAGCGAGTGAGCGATCGCCGGGCAGGCTGCCGAGGATGAAAAGCCGCGTGTCCTGGTCGGCAATCATCGGAAAACCGGTCTTCATGTTCTAGCCCTTCCTTTGCCTTTGCTTCGCGCATCGCTAAGAGCCCGAAGATGGAGCCGAGCGACCTGCGCATCGCCCTGTTCTCGGGCAATTACAATTATGTCCGCGACGGGGCCAACCAGGCGCTGAACCGGCTGGTCGGCTATCTGTTGCGGCAGGGCGCCCACGTGCGGGTCTATTCGCCGGTGCGGGCTAATCCGGCGTTCGAGGCCACCGGCGACCTGGTCAACGTGCCGTCGGTGCCGATCCCGCGGAGGCCCGAATATCGAATTCCTTCCTCATTGAGCGCCGAGGTGCGTGCCGACCTTGAACGGTTCGCGCCGACCATCGTCCATGTGTCGAGCCCCGATGTGGTGGCGCATCGCGCAGTGACCTGGGCGCGGGCGCGCGGAACCCCGGTGGTCGCCTCGGTCCACACGATGTTCGAGACCTATCTGCAATATTATGGGCTGAGCTGGGCCGAACCGATCTTTCGCGCGATCCTGCGGCGATTCTACCGCCGCTGCGACGCGATCGTCGCGCCGGCCGAATCGACCGCCGCGGTGCTCCACGCCCAGCGCATGAGCCGCGACATTTCAATCTGGAGTCGCGGGGTCGACCGCGAGCAGTTCAATCCAGGGCGGCGGAGCCTGGAGTGGCGGCGCAGTCACGGCATCGGCGACGAGGAGATGGTGATCGCCTTCCTCGGCCGGATCGTGATGGAAAAGGGATTGGACGTGTTCGTCGAGGCGATTGCCGCCGCCGTCCGCCGCGGTGTTACCCCGCGCGTGCTGGTGATCGGCGAGGGGCCGGCGCGCGAATGGTTCGCCGGCGCGCTGCCCAGGGATGCGGTGTTCGTGGGCCAGCTGACCGGGGCCGATCTCGCCATTGCGCTGGCCTCCGCCGACATCTTCCTCAACCCGTCGATCACCGAAGCGTTCGGCAATGTCACGCAGGAAGCGATGGCGTGCGGACTGCCGGTGATCGCCGCCAGCGCCACCGGCACCACCAGCCTGGTCGGGGATGGGGTCAGCGGCACCCTGGTCGACCCGTTGGAGCCCGACCAATATGGCGCGGCAATCGCGGCTTATGCCGGCGACCCCGAGCTTCGCGCAGCCCACGGCGCGGCGGGGCTGGCCTATGCAAGCACCCGCGACTGGGACGTGATCAACGGCGCGGTGATGCGGCTCTACACGAGGGTGATCGAGCGACGCGAGCGAATGGTGGCGCTGTACGGGAACAGGTGGTTGCCGGGTTAGCAGCCGGCGGTAACTTGCAAATCGCGCACTTGTAACTGACATCAACAAGGGAGATAATGTTCGGTATCGACTCGAGCGTTATCGTCAGCGACTTGCTCGGTTAGCTGCTTTACTCGGCGCTCGTCGTCGACTTTCGAGGCGCTGACCTCTCGGGCGTATCCCTGGAGCCAATGAGTCACGCCTTTTATAGGGAGGCGACCATGACGTCATTGCCAATCTACTCAACCTTTGCTCGCCCCGCCGTCGACATCAACGTCGATCGGCTGGTCAAGGGCATCCTCGCCGGTGGCGACACCACCATTCGCACCCGGGGCGGGCAAACCAGCGTGCGCGGTCCGGATCATGTCGTCGACATTGACGCCGGTCGCGGCGGAGTCTGGGCGGCCGATACCGGCCGACTGTGGCGCGAGCGCGAGATCAAGGCGCCCGAGGCAAAAGACGTCGAGGCGATCGCCGAACGGGCGATGTCCGAGATCAATCTGGTGCCCGACTTGAGCAAGGACTTCCGATTGGTCGACGGCAAGGTGCGCTATGCCCAGCACGTGACCGAAGCTGACGGTGAACGGGTCGTCGCCAAGGCCGAGGCGGTCTACAGTCGGGAAGTGATGGTCGACATCGCTGCCACCCACGATCGTGTTCGCGGGCCGCTGCCGCTGTTCGGCGGCGGCGGAAAATTCACCGCCACGGTGGGCAACGACGGCGAAGTGCTGGGCGTATCGGGTGCGTGGCGCCACGCCGAACCGATCGACCAGAGCGACCTGCTTGAACTGGAGCCGGCGGCCGAGCGCGCCGGATTGACGAATTCCGACACGATGCGCATCCGCGACGGCAAGCTTGGCTATTATTCGGCACCGGCATTTCGCGGCCAGTCCTTGATGTTCCCGGTCTATGCGATCCATGCCGAGGTTCGCGCCGGCGATGCCTGGGTCCCGTCGCGCATTCGGCTGATTCCTGCGACCGAGGTGGGGACGGTCAACGCCCCGGAAGTTCACCGGCGATCGCGCAAGGCCGGGCGCGACAAGGTAGGCGATCTCAAGTCGCTACTGACCCGCGGCTCGCGCATTCCGTCCGGGTTGGCGATTGACCAGAAGGCCTTGAAAGCGCGCAAGATCAACGTAGCCGACGTCGCCTCGCGCGGGATCGATGGATTCTGGAAAATTCACCCGCTGCTTTCGGACGAACTCATCAAGGCATTACTCGAGGCTATCCGGCCGCGCGCCTTCGGAGCCTCGTGGATCGGATCGTGGGGCGGACTTGGCGGAAGCCAGAACAATGCGCAGGGTTTCATCGACGAAATGGGCGCCGAGGGCTGGCAGGAGCGGTTCAACTGGGGGAATCAGGACGCCTGGAAATCGGACTGGGTCAGCGACGACGATAACTATGTCGATGATGTCGACTTCGTCTTCTACACCGGTCACGCCGGACCCGACGGATGGCAGCTGGCGCGGAACGGCGAGGCCGACTGGATCAATTTCTCGGAGGTCGGGACGTCGCCCAACATGCCGTCGGACTTGTGGGGGCAGGAAAATCTGGAGTGGGCAGTGATTGCCGCGTGCGGACCGTTGCAGGACGACGTCATCAACGGTGGCGGCAACGTATTCGATCGCTGGCGGGCGGCGTTCGACGGCTTGCACCTGCTGATGGGCTATTCGGCGGTGACGTACGACAATGAGGAAGAGGGGCAGCGCATTGCCAGCTATGCGCGCTCGGGCATGACGTTGATGCAGGCGTGGTTCCGAACCGCGCAGGAAATTCAGCCAAGCACCAACGATTATGGCGACCCTTACGGCCCCGACGTGTTCGCGGCGACGATGTATGTCGGCGACAGCCGCGGCCATACCGGTGACGATCACCTGTGGGGTCACGGCAGCGTCGGACGAGACATTCGCAACTCGACGTACCGGGTCTGCCAGTTCGCACCTTGTTAAACCGCGCGCGACGGCGATCGAGCGACGCGAGCGAATGGTGACGCTTTACGGGAACAGGCGGTTGCCGGGTTGAGGTAATAGCCCCTCCCCCAAGAACTGGGGGAGGGGCTAAGCACTTAACCCTCCTTGTCGCCCGATTTGGCGCGCTCGATCCGTTGCGCGGCTTCGTCGAGGATATCGATCACTTCTTCGAGCAACGCCTCGTTCCAGCCGTCATGCGCGACGCGGTTGCGCAGTGCGGTCATGAGGTTGCCGATCGCGCGGCCGATCTCCGGACGCTGGCCGTGACGCTGTTTCTTGCCATGCCCTTCGAGCTTGCCGATCAGCTCATCCACTTCGTCGGCATTTTCGGCGAGATGAGCGCGGCCCTCGTCGGTCGCTTCAAACACCTTCTTGGCGTCCTTCGACTTCTTCTCGGCAATCAGCCCCATGTCGTCGAGCATGGTCAGCGTGGGATAGACCACGCCCGGGCTGGGGGCATAATCGCCTTCGGTCAACTCCTCGATCGCCTTGATCAACTGGTAGCCGTGGCGCGGCTCGTCGGCGATCAGCTTGAGCAGCACAAGCCGAAGCTCGCCGCCCTCGAACATCCGCCGGCGACCACGGCGTCCTCCGCCACTGCCGCCGCGACCAGGTCCGAACGAATCGCCGAAGCCGTCGCCGAAGCTATTGCCGAAATCGATGTGGAAGCCGCGCGGGCCGAAGCGGAAGCCGCGGCGGCCACGGCCTGGGCCACAGCCTTCGCCACGGTCAGTGGAATCGGTTTGATAATGAAAACGCATTTAGTTTCTCCTTAAGATGCGTCTAAGATATATCTTGGATGTATCGAATGCAAGAGGTTGGTGCAACTTCTTGGATGGATGCTTATTGGACGAGCATGGCCGATCTCTTTCCCGATGAAGTGCGCGAGCGTGCGGCCAATGCAGCGAGCGATGGCGCGCCGCTTGCCGAGCGCTTGCGCCCGGCGTCGCTGGGCGAGGTGGTCGGGCAGGAGCATCTGACTGGGCCCGAGGGCGCATTGGGGCGGATGGTCGCGGCGGGCAAATTGTCGTCACTGGTCCTCTGGGGGCCGCCGGGCACGGGCAAGACCAGCATCGCGCGATTGTTGGCCGATGCGGTGGGCCTCAGGTTCGTCGCCATTTCGGCGGTGTTTTCGGGGGTGGCCGATCTCAAGAAGATCTTCGCCGAAGCCAAACAAGCCGCGCGGATCGGGCAGCGGACCTTGTTGTTCGTCGACGAGATCCACCGCTTCAATCGCACCCAGCAGGACGGGTTTTTGCCGTTCGTCGAGGACGGGACGGTGACCTTGGTCGGGGCGACGACCGAAAATCCCAGCTTCGAATTGAATGCGGCGCTCTTGTCGCGATGCCAGGTGCTGATCCTCCACCGCCTCGACCAGTCGGCGCTGGAGAAATTGCTGCTTCGCGCGGAAGCGGAGATTGGGCGCACCCTGCCCGTGACGCCGCAGGCGCGCGAGGCGCTGCTGGCGAGTGCCGACGGCGACGGGCGGTTCCTGCTCAACCAGGTCGAGACCCTGTTCGATGTAAGCATCGCCGAGCCGCTCGACCCCGCCGCGCTGGCCCAATTCCTGCAGCGGCGGGTGGCGGTCTACGACAAGGATCGCGAAGGCCATTACAACCTCATCTCGGCCTTGCACAAAAGCCTGCGCGGGTCGGACCCGCAGGCCGCGCTCTACTACATGGCGCGCATGCTGACCGCGGGCGAGGAACCGCTCTATGTACTTCGGCGACTGGTGCGGTTCGCGAGCGAGGATATCGGCCTCGCCGATCCGCAGGCGCTGGTGCAATGCCTCGCCGCCAAGGATGCCTATGATTTCCTCGGCTCGCCCGAAGGCGAACTGGGAATAGTCCAAGCCTGTCTCTACTGCGCCACCGCCCCCAAATCGAACGCCGCCTATGCGGCGCAGAAAGCGGCGTGGCGGTCGGCCAAAGACACCGGATCGCTGATGCCACCGATGAACATCGTCAACGCCCCGACCAAGCTGATGAAGGACGTCGGCTACGGCAAGGGCTATGCCTATGACCATGATGCAGAAGACGGGTTCAGCGGTGCCAATTACTGGCCCGAGGGGATGGAGCCGCAGGATTATTATGCGCCTGTCGACCGTGGTTTCGAGGCGAAAATCAAGGAGCGGCTTGCCTTCTGGGCGGAAAAGCGGCGAGAGATTGAGCGAGGAGATTGACGATGTACCAGAACGCCCAGCC
>JBKJNP010000211.1:0-4952 GCA_046593565.1 Sphingomicrobium sp.
GGGGGGCTGACCTAGTTGCCCGCCCACGCAATCATTAGCGGGTGTAGCTCAGTTGGTTAGAGCGCCGGCCTGTCACGCCGGAGGCCGCGGGTTCAAGTCCCGTCACTCGCGCCATTCCCTGACTCGGGGAATGAGGCGAACTCCCGAGATTAATTGGCTTTGGTTGCCACTTCGGTGGCGGCGCCGGGCTTCGTGCCGAACGCGACCTCGGACGTCGCGGGGGCTTTGTCGCCCAGCGTCCAGCGCAACGTGTCGGAGGCCGCGGCGCGTTCGACGTATGGCTTGTGAACCACCTTCTCGACCGCTTCGCGTGCCTGCGGGGTGAACAGCACACGGACGCGCTTGCCGTCGGGCTCCACTGTCACGGCAGTGCCGGCGACTTTGGTCACCACCGGCCCGGCGTCCGCCATCAGCACCGTCCCGTCGGGCGCGCGCGGCACCCGCACGATGCTGAGCGATGCCATACGAAGCCCGCGCGGATCGGGTTCGCGGCCCGAATATCCTTGCGCGAACGCGCCCGGCTGGCCCCAGCCGCCGGTCCAGCGATAGAAGAGATGCGCGCCGATCACCGCCGTCTTAGCCTGGCTCGCGGCCCAATAGGGAACCACGTAATCGGCATGATAATGGGTTGCGTTGCCGACGTCGGGATAAACCGACCCGGCAAGTGCCGCCGCGGCGACGATACGCGCCCGCTTCCAGCTCGCCGCCATTGGCGCGCGGGCCATCGATCCGTCGCAGGTGAAGGTGAACTGGCAGCCGGTTTGGCGGGTTGATCCCTGATAGACCACGCCGCACACGCTCGCCGGGAAGGCCGGGTGACGGACCCGGTTGAGGATGACCTGTGCCACCCCGCGCTGGCCATCGATCGATTCCTGGCCGGCCTCATAGTAAATCGCACTGGTCAGGCATTCGAGCGCGCGCGCCTGGTCGGCGCCGCTGGCACCGGCAAACAGGAACGGCCGCGCCGCGCCCGCCGGACCGACGACCGGGATGGCGCTGTTGATCATGACCGCATCCTGGGGCGCGACCGGGCGATATTCCATCGCCGGGGGCGGGGGCAGGACCGCCGCGCCGGCGCCCGATGGCTGCAACAGCGATCCCGCGGTGCCGGCAATCGCCGCCGCCCCGATCAAGCCAAGCCCCGCCAGGCCCGCGATTTCACGCGGGTAGCGGCGCCACAAGTCGGCGGGGTCAAAGGTGGTTACGGTCATCATGGGATAGGGTGATATACGGATCTAACACGCGTTATTCAATAAAGTGCCTTAGCCGCCCCTGAACCGCCCGGTCTCCATCCAGCGCAGCAGCGGCTTCATCGGCGCGATCCAGGCGATGCCGATCACTAGGTAAAACAGCGCCTGTAGGAGCACCGGCCAGCGCCCGATCGTGCCCGACAAGGATGCGACGAGCACTGCAAGGACCACGATGAGCAACAGGATCGCCGCGATTCCCGCGCCGACGCGCCATTTGGGTGTGCTTACCGCCACATTTCCACTCCTTCAGGCGAGGCGAACCCGTCGAGCGGCACGTCCCACGGGTCGGCTTCGATTGAGCCGTCGATCAGCTGCACCGCCCAGCCAATGCCGACCAGCAACGCGCCGCGCCGCTTCAGATCGCCGAGCACGCGGTCGTAATGGCCTTTGCCCTGGCCGAGCCGGCTTCCTGCGCGGTCGATCGCCACCAGCGGCACCAGCACCAGGTCGGGATAGACTTCTGGCGCGGTCAGCGATGGCTGCAACGCGGCAAACGGGCCGGGCTCGACCGGGTCGCCGGCAAGGAAGCGGAACGGCAGGTGCGGCGCGGCGAAGGCGGGAAAAGCGACGGTCGAGGCGCGGGCCAAAGCGGGCAGGGGGCTGATCTCGTCGGGCAGCGGGCAGTAAGCGCCGATCACCCGCGACCGTTCGACCAAGGGCGCGAGATGCGCGGCAAGCTCCGCCTCCAGCGCGATTCGCGCCGCAGCATCGAGCGATTCGACAAACGCGCGGCGTGCCATGCGGGCCTGGCGCCGCAGCAATACCTTGTCGGCGGAGATGGGGGGTGACGGGACCACCATGGCCGTTTGCCGGAAATCCTCTGACGCCACAAACGTCAGGTGGGAGCCATATGTGCCGGACCAGGATCCAACCAGGGACAGCCCCCTAGGATATTTAATCGCCTCAGGGATGTTCGTGGCCTCGTACCGGGCAGTACCCGTCTCCGCCTATCTAGGCGCTGACGTTGGTATCCTCAAGGGAGGCGGCAAGCGATTCGATCCGCTCGGCAAGCGCCTCGATTCGCGGGGCGAGAGTCGGGTCGACGTCGGCCAGTGCCGCCTTGGCGCCGGGCTTTTCGAGCAATTGGTCGGCCAATAGCAGCGACGCGAACAATAATTGGCGCGATTCGGACAAGGTGCCGAGCCCGGCCAGCGCTTCGCGGCTCTTGGCATCGACCATCCGCGCCGCGGCGGCCAGATTTTCTTCCTCGCCCGGCCGGCATCCGACCTGGTAGCTGCGCCCGGCAATGGTGAGATTGATCTCGGCCATCAGCGTTCCCCCGCGGCAAAAATCGAATCGAGCTCGGCGACGACGTCGCGGACGGAGGCGCGAAGTTTCTCTTCCCGGCCGCGGCTACCCTTGATCGACGCGGCGGCCTGTTCCAGTCGGGACAGGGCGCGCTCGGCACGAAGAACAGCGTCGGTCAGCACCTGGTTACTCATATCCCCCTCGCTAGGCCGAATGAAACAGCCTCGCAAGCGGCTCTAGCGCCTGATCGTCGGCGGCGAACGCGCTTTGCGCAGTCGCCGATGGCGTGAATCAGGCGCTCAAGATTAGCGTGAAGGTTGACGCCAAACGCCCCACCGACAATAGGCACCAAGCCGAAGGCCGAGCTGAGTTGAGTGCCACGCGGCTGACCCAGGCCAAAACGCCTGAACCGATACGGAGCACGCATGCAGCCGACCCAGCGCCGATTAGCCAATGCCATTCGCGCGTTGGCGATGGATGCCGTCGAAAAGGCCAATTCGGGCCATCCCGGAATGCCGATGGGCATGGCCGATGCCGCGACCGCTTTGTTCACGCGCCACCTCAAATTCGATCCCGCCGATCCCAAATGGCCCGACCGCGACCGTTTCGTGCTGTCCGCGGGTCATGGGTCGATGCTGATCTACGCACTGCTGCACCTGACCGGCTATGCTCGGCCGACGATCACCGACATCGAGAATTTCCGCCAGTTGAACAGTCCGTGCGCCGGCCATCCCGAAAGTTTCATGCTCGACGGGATCGAAACCACCACCGGGCCGCTCGGGCAGGGCCTGGCCGCCGCGGTCGGCATGGCCATCGCCGAACGTCACCTCAATGCGCTCTACGGTGACGATCTGGTCGATCATCGCACCTTCGTCATCGCCGGCGACGGTTGCCTGATGGAAGGACTCAACCATGAGGCTGCCGGGCTTGCCGGGCATCTCAAGCTCGGGCGGCTGGTCGTGCTGTGGGACGACAACCGGATCACCATTGACGGATCGACCGACCTTTCGCGCAACGAAGACGTCATGGCCCGCTACGACGCGATGGGCTGGCACACGGTCGAGACCGACGGGATGGATTCGCACAAGGTTTCACAGGCGATCGACAAGGCCGTGTCCGACGCCCGCCCGTCGCTGATCCGCTGCAAAACCATCATTGGCTATGGCGCGCCCAAGAAGCAGGGCACCGCCGCCACGCACGGATCGGCTTTGGGCGCGGAGGAAGTGGCCGCCGCGCGCAAGGAATTGGGCTGGACCGACGAACCGTTCGTCATCCCCGACGATGTTGCCAAGGGCTGGAAGAGCCTCGGCACGCGCGGCGCCAACGCCCATGCCGAATGGCACCGCCGCGTCGCCGCCAATCCCAAGGGGAAGGAATATCTCGCCCGGATCGAGGGCAAGAATGACGACAGCTGGCTCAAACCTCATCTCGACGGGCTGATCGCCAAGCCGCAGGCGGTTGCGACGCGCAAAGCGTCCGAACTGGCGCTCGAGGTGATCAACGCCGCGATTCCCGCGACGATCGGCGGATCGGCCGATCTCACCCCGTCCAACAATACCCAGACCAAGAATATCGCGGTGCTCGATGCCAGCAATTATAGCGGCCGCTACATCCATTACGGCATCCGCGAGTTCGGTATGGCGGCGGCGATGAACGGCCTCGCCCAGCATGGCGGGGTAATCCCCTATGGCGGCACCTTCATGGTCTTCTCCGACTACAGCCGCCCGGCGATCCGCCTCGGCGCGTTGCAGAAGGCCAAGGTAATCCACGTCATGACCCATGATTCGATCGGGCTTGGCGAGGACGGGCCGACCCATCAGCCGGTCGAGCATCTGCAGGCGCTGCGCGCGATCCCGCAGCTGACTGTCTATCGCCCGGCCGACGCGATCGAGACCGCCGAATGCTGGGCCGCGGCGCTGGCCGACGACGGGCCGAGCCTGCTCGCGCTGTCGCGCCAGAATGTCCGTGCGCTGCGGACGAAAGCCGAGAAATCGAACCTGTCGGCCAAGGGCGCGTACCGCCTGATCGCGGCCAAGGCGGCGCGGAAAGTGATCATCATCGCCACCGGCACCGAGGTCGAGATTGCGGTCGATGTCGCCGCCGCGCTTGAGGAACAGGGGATCGGCACCGATGTCGTCTCGATGCCTTCGACCGACCGCTTCGACGCCACCGACGATGCCTATCGCGAAGACATCCTGCCCGACGTGTCGAACAAGGAAATCCTGCGCGTGTCGATCGAAGCGGGGATCACCCACGGCTGGGAACGCTATACGGGGCTCCACGGCCTGCGCATCGGCCTCGATCGGTTTGGCGCGTCCGCGCCGGCCCCCGATCTGTACAAGAAATTCGGCCTCACGAAGGAGGCCATCCTACCCAAAATCCTGGAGAAACTGGGCAAATGACCAAAGTCGCAATCAATGGTTTCGGTCGCATCGGCCGCCTCGTCGCGCGCGC
>JBKJNP010000240.1:0-11519 GCA_046593565.1 Sphingomicrobium sp.
CGCCTCTCCCTTCGCCGTCAGATAGGCCAAAGTCGCCGCCAGCGTCGTCCCCGCCACGCAATAGCCGATCGCGTGGCGGGGACGACGCTGGCGGCGACTTTGGCCTATCTGACGGCGAAGGGAGAGGCGGCGAAGGTCGAAAGCGCGACCTTCTTCACCGCGCAGGTCGACTTTGCCGAAGCCGGGGATCTGAAACTGTTCCTGGGCGGCGAGACGATGGGGCTGCTCGACCAATTGACCAAGGAGACGGGCATTCTCGACGGCCGCTACATGGCCGCGACCTTCAACTTGCTGCGCGGGCGCGACCTCATCTGGAATTATGTGATCAACAATTATCTGATGGGGGAGGAGCCGGCGCCGTTCGACTTGCTCCACTGGAACAGCGACGTCACCAACCTGCCGGCCGGTTGGCACCGCGATTATCTCGAGACGCTCTACAAGCAGAACAAACTGGTCGAAAAAGGCGGAATCAGTGTCGCGGGGACGCCAATCGACCTGTCGACCATCGCCACCCCGGCCTACATCCAGGCCGGGCGCGAGGACCATATCGCGCCACCGGAGAGCGTGTGGAAGATCATGCGCTTTTTGCAGGGGCCGAAGCGCTTCGTGCTGGCCGGATCGGGGCATATCGCGGGGGTGGTCAACCCGCCCGCCGCGGGCAAATATCAATATTGGATCAACGACGAGGAGCCTTCCAGCCTCGACGATTTCGTCGCCGGCGCGCGCGAGACCAAAGGCAGTTGGTGGCCCGACTGGCTGGCGTGGCTCAAGTCGCGCGACGATGCGATGGTCGCGGCGACGGGCGCGCGGGTGCCGGGCAAGGGGAAGCTCAAGGCGATTGAGGATGCGCCGGGGCGCTATGTGAAGTCGCGCTAGGCCGCGTTACCGCCAAGCCGATTCACCACATCGTCGAACACCGCCGGATGGAACGGCCGGTCGAACTCGAGCCCGGCTTTCCATTGCTCGGCCCAGGCGACCTGCGCGTGGATCGTCTCCATGCCGGGAATGCGCAGCCACACGCTTTCGCCGGGCTCGACCTTCACCGGCGGCGAAATGCAGCAACCCTCTGGCGAGAAATCGAGCAGGTCGACCGGATAGCGGGCGTCGCCGTGACGCCGGAACTCGATCTCGCAATTGAGTAGGACGCGATCGGCGCGGCGCGGATCTTCCGTCGACATACTGCCCTCCCCCAAAGGTACGCGGTACAATAGAAGCTACTGATCCGCAGGATAGCGGCGGACCCATCCGAAACGGATCTATATCGTTTGGTCAGCGGGTTTCATATTTCAAATTGATCGATGTCCCGATCCGGATCAAAAGATCCCGCCGCCGAGCCACAGGCGGAGCACGCAGATCACGATCACCACCAGGTTGAGGTTGCGACCGGCATTGCCCTGGCTCATCGCCCCGATTCCCGCGCCGATGATGGCGAGGCCGACGATCAGCCAGTTGAAGATGCCAAGCAGGGGAATGAACGCGACGACCGCGAAGATGAGGGCGACGAAGCCGATGATGATCGAGACGATATTGAGCATAAGCTAATTCCTATCATGCGAATCAGGCTTCGCCCAGTTCGGTCGCGATGCGCGCCTTGTTCGCCCGTCGTTCGCTGAGCAGCGAGGAGGCATAGAGCGCAAGCGCGAGCCAGATCGCACCGAAGGCAATAGCGTGGGCGGTGGAGAAATGCTCGCCATACAGTCCGACCGCGAGCAGGAATTGCAGCGTCGGGGCGAGGAACTGGAGCATGCCTACGGTCGAGTAAGGCAGGCGCCGCGCGGCAGCGGTGAAGCAAAGCAAGGGGATGGTCGAGACGATCCCGGCAGCGATCAGATAGGCGTTGATCGTGCCATCATGATCGAACATCGGCCGGCCGGCAGCGCCGCCCAACAGTAGCCAGCCGAGTGCAAGCGGAAACAGGAGTGCAGTTTCGATTGACAGGCCGGCGAGCGAATCGACCGCAATGATCTTCCGAAGCAGGCCGTAGCTAGCGAAACTGAAGCACAGGATCAGGCTGATCCAAAGGGTTCCGGTGGCCCCCGCGGCGAGCACCGCGACCCCTGCACCGGCAATCCCCACCGCCGCCCATTGCCGCCGCGCCAGCCGCTCGCCGAGCAGGAATCGCCCGAGCAGGATGTTGGCCAGCGGGTTGAGGTAATAGCCGAGACTGCCGGCGAGAATGTGCCCGTTATTGATGGCATAAACGTAGAGCAGCCAGTTGGTCCCGATCAGTACGGAGGTTCCGAGCAGGATCAGCAGGACCTTGCGATTGCGCAGCGCGTCGGCGACCTGGTTCCAGGCGCGCGCGACGGTCAGCAGTAGGGCAAGCACAAGCAGCGACCAGATGATGCGATGGGCGACGATATCGAGCGAGGGAACGCTGGCGATCTGCCGGAAATAGATCGGCATGACGCCCCACAAAGCGTAGGCGGCGATGCCATAGGCCAGCCCGGCGCGCCACTGGGCGGCGCGTTCCGCAAGGCTGGACGGGGATGGATTCATCGCGCGTTCGCCTAACCCAGCCAATCCCCAAGTCAACGACCATGATGAACGTGATGTTGGTTGAAAGCGCAGGCCGGGGATGCCACTCTGGGAGCCCGAGCAATTTTTAAGGCTATTATTTTGTCGCTGATCCGTGCCCTGCCGCTGACAATCGCTGCCGCGCTGGCGGTCGGTGCCTGCGTGCCGGTCAAGGACAAGCCGCGCGCGTTGGTCAGCGTCGGTGAGCCGAACAAGGCCGATGTGTGGCAGCGTATCGCCAGCGCCGCCGACCGGCAGCGGCTGGCCAACGTCAGCGGCGCCTGGGCAGCCGGGCTGGCCGATGCGCGCAAAGGGAATTTCACCACCGGGCTTCGCGACGATGCCGAATTGCTGAAATCCAATGCCGCTTTAGCGCGCCCGACGCCGACCCCGGGCAGCTACAGCTGCCGGCTGGTCAAGCTGGGCGGCAAGCCGGCGTTCGAAAAGTTCAAGCCGTTCTTCTGCTATGTCGAGGTCGACGGGAGTTTGCTGACGATCGTCAAGCAGACCGGCAGCCAGCGGCCCGCGGGTCGGTTGTGGGAGGATGATAACCCGACCCGGCTGATCTTCCTCGGCAGCCTGGCGCTGGGCGACGAGGAAGCGCCGCTTGCCTATGGTGACAACCCCAAGCGCGACATGGCGGGGATATTGGAGCGGACCGGCCCGTTCCGGTGGCGGCTGGTGATCCCTTGGCCACAGGACGGATCCAAGCTCCACGCTTACGAACTGACGCCGGTCGCCAACCAGCCGCAGTGAACAAACTTGCGGATCCGGCCGAAATTCGCGCGCATTTGATCGCTGCGGCGAGCGCCGGGACTGCGATCAGCTACTCCGATTTGCTCGGCCAGCTCGGCTTCGCTTTTTCGCGGCCCAAGATGCGGGCGTTGTGCGCGGTGCTCGGCGCGGTCGACGAGGAGGCCGAGGTGCGCGGCGAGCCCGAGCTAGCGGTGCTGGTGGTGCGGGCATCGGACGGATTGCCAGGGCAGGGCTGGTGGGTTGCGGGCGGGGCAGAGAATCACGGCCATGTCGGGACATGGGAAGGACCCGAAGCACGGCGGCTGGTCGAGCGGTTGCAGCGCCAAGCGTTTGCTTATTGGTCGGAGGGCAAAGGCTAGGCTAAGGGGCGCGCATGACCTCCCCCCAGGAATCGCGCAGCTTCATCGTCACCGACGAGGATGACGGCATTCGCCTCGACCGCTGGTTCAAGCGCAACCTCGCCGACGTCAGCTTCAACCAGGTATCGCGCTGGGCGCGGACCGGGCAGATCCGCATCGACGGAAAACGCGCTACGCCGGGCGACCGGATCGAGGCCGGCCAGTCGATCCGCGTCCCGCCGGCGGAAGCGAAGGATGAGGAAGAGCTGCGCCCCAAACGGCCAGCGATCGAGCTAAGCGACGACGAGACCGATTATGTCCGCTCGATGGAGATCGACCGCGGGCGCGACTGGTTTTTGCTCAACAAGCCGCCGGGGCTGGCGACGCAGGGCGGGACCAAGACCAGCCAGCATCTCGACCGATTGCTCGGCGGACTGGCGGGCGAGAATGAGCAACGCCCCAAGCTGGTCCACCGGCTCGACAAGGACACCAGCGGGGTGATCCTGGTGGCGCGTTCGGCGCGGGCAGCGGGGCATTTCTCGAAGGCCTTCTCGGGGCGCACCGCGCGCAAGATCTACTGGGCGATCATCACCGGCGTGCCGAGCCTGGACGAAGGCATGGTCGACGCGCCGCTCGGCAAACAGCCGGGCAGCGGCGGCGAAAAGATGCAGGTCGACGAAGAAAATGGCCAGGCGGCACGGACCCGCTACCGGATGATCGACCGTGTCGGCAACCGCGCCGCGTGGGTCGAATTGCAGCCGCTGACCGGGCGGACGCACCAATTGCGCGCGCATATGGCGGCGATCGGCCACCCGATCGTCGGCGATGCCAAATATGGCGGGCCGGAAGCATTCCTGACCGGCGGGGTTAGTCGCAAGATGCACCTTCACGCGAGAAGGCTGCGGATCGACGGGCCCGACGGGGTGATGATCGACGGCAGCGCCGAGCTTCCCGACCATTTTACCGACACCCTCAAGATGCTCGGCTTCGATCCGCTGGCGGGTGACGCGCTGCCAATGGACAGTTTCGATTACAAGACCGACCCCGAGGTCAAGGCACGGCGCGTGGCGGCGGCTGCAAAGACGCGGCGGCGCGAGCGCAAGGGCGAGCGGCGCAGTCGCGGCACGCGGGACGAGACCGGCAAGCCGGGTGGTAAGCCGCCGGCCAAGACGACTGGTCGCAGTTCGGACAAACCCGCCGGCAAGCCGACGGGCGGGCCGACTGGTCGCGGTGCGGGCAAACCCGCCGGCAGGCCGACGGGCGGGCCGACTGGTCGCGGTGCGGGCAAGCCGGCGGGCAGGGGAACGGGCAAACCCGAGGGCCGATCAGCCGCACGACCGCCACGCAAGCCGAGCGGAAAGCCGCCCGCGAAGCGATGACCATACTGGCGATCTTCGACTGCGACGGCACATTGGTCGACAGCGGCGGGACGATCCATCGCGCGCTTCGCACGACCTTTGATGCCCACGGGATCATATGCCCGCCGCGCACGGTGACGCGCAAGGTAATTGGACTGAGCCTCGACGAAGCGTTTGCGGCGCTAGTGCCCGACGGCGACCATCCGGCCTTGTCGCGGACCTACAAGGATGCGTTTTTCGCGATGCGCAGCAAGGGCGTGGTCGAGGAGCCGTTGTTCGACGGAATCGTCGCTGCGCTCGACGCCTTTCGGGACAGT
Organism: Sphingomicrobium sp.; assembly: GCA_046593565.1. Classification (GTDB taxonomy): domain Bacteria; phylum Pseudomonadota; class Alphaproteobacteria; order Sphingomonadales; family Sphingomonadaceae; genus Sphingomicrobium. The sequence continues at coordinate 5,287 of JBKJNP010000240.1, forward strand.
GGGTGGAAGTTGGGGGTGGCGACCGGCAAGAGCATGCGCGGCCTCGACCATTGCCTCGCCGCGCATGGTATCGCCGATCGCTTCGTGACGCTTCAGACCGCCGACAACCATCCGTCCAAACCGCATCCGTCGATGGTGCTGGCCGCAATCGCCGAGGCGGGAAGCGCGGCAGATCGAACAGTGTTCATCGGCGATACGGCGTGGGACATGGGCTCCGCGCGAAGCGCCGCCTGCGGTGCGATCGGGGCGGGCTGGGGCTATCACGACGAATCCGAACTGCGCGATGCAGGGGCGCATGACGTGGCCGAAGATCCGACCGAGCTAGTCGGAATGTCCGAACGCTGGATCAGGGGACAGGAATGACCGAGGATGAGCTTCTGTGGAAGAAGCGCTTTCACCTGTTCGCCTTGCTGCGGCTGACGGGACTGGCAATCGTCTTTCTGGGGATGGCGGTGATGCTGACCGATCTGATGCGGCCGGGAGGCTGGCCGTTGGTCGGCGGGTTCCTGATCGTGATCGGGGTCGTCGATGCGGTGATCGCGCCGCGCATCCTGAAACGGTCGTGGGACAAGAAGTGAAGCGCTTCTGGACCGACGTTTCGATCGTGGAAGTGGAGGGCGGCTATGGCGTGATGCTCGACGAGCGACCGCTCAAGACGCCCGCGCGGGTACCGTTGGCAGTGCCGAGCCTAGCTTTGGCCGACGCGATTGCGGCGGAATGGGAAGCGGCAGGCGCCACCGTCGATCCGCGCGCCATGCCAATGACCGGGCTTGCCAATGCGGCGATCGACCGCGGCGGCGAGGAGCTGGTGGCGGGGATCGTCCGCTACGCCGAGAGCGACCAATTCTGTTATCGCGCCGATGGTCCGACGCCGCTGGTCGAGCGCCAGGCCGAGGCGTGGGACGGGCTGCTCGGCTGGGCGCGGCGGCGTTTCGATGTAGATTTCACTTGCTGCAGCGGGATCATCCATGTCGCCCAGCCGCCCGAGACCATCCGCAAGCTGGGCCATGAAGTGGAGATCCTCGACCGCTTCCGGCTGGCAGCGCTGTCGCCGCTGGTGACGATCGGCGGGTCGCTGGTGGCCGGGCTGGCGGTGCTGGAAAAAGCGATCCCTCCCGAAGCAGCGTGGGAGGCGGTCAGCCTCGACGAGCGCTGGCAGTTGGAGAAGTGGGGCAGCGATGCAGAGGCCGAGGCGGCGCTCGATGCCAAGCGGCGCGACTTCCTCGCCGCCGCGCGCTTCCTCGACTATCTCGACTAGTCAGGCCGTATTTTTAGTTAGGTCTGGCGACCAGCTCGCGGACGAATTGCATGAGGTAGGGCTGGCGTTCGCGGTGCAGCCGTTCGGCGGTGACGATCGCCTGGACATCGGTCGAGCAGCGCTCGACGTCGTCGTTGATCAGGACATAATCGTATTCCGCCCAATGGCCGATTTCCTGCGCCGCGCGGCGCATCCGGAAGTCGATCACTTGCTGCGTGTCGGTGCCGCGATCGTGGAGCCGTTGCTCTAGCTCGGGCATCGACGGTGGCAGGATGAAAATGCGGACGAGATCGGTGCGGAAGGCATATTCAAGCTGCTGGGTGCCCTGCCAGTCAATGTCGAACAAAATGTCGCGGCCGTCCTTCAGCGCTTCCTTGATCGGCTCTTTCGGACTGCCGTAGCGATGATCGAAGACGTAGGCCCATTCGGCGAATTCATCCTCGGCGATCAGCCGTTCGAATTCGGCATCGTCGACGAAATGATAATCGACCCCGTCGACTTCGCCAGGTCGCATCGGCCGGGTGGTGGCGCTGACCGACATGGTGATCGACGGATCGACCTGCATCAGCTTGCGGCTGATGGTCGTCTTGCCCGCGCCCGACGGCGAGGAAAGGACGATCAGGAGGCCGCGGCGGCGGCGGTCCAACGCCTGTGGCTGGGGGGTTCGATCCATGGCCGCACTTGCCTTGCCCGGCCCGCATCCGTCAAGGCGCGCCTCAAAAATGGTGCAGTGCAACAAAACACTTGAAATGTACGCTGCAGCGCACTATTGTGCATTGCAGCAAAGGAATTTCAAATGGTCACCGACACCACCACCAAGAATATCGAAACCAACATCGACAAGACCGTCGAAGCCGTCACCACCCCGCTCAAGGCGCCCGCCGCGCCGCTCGCGAAGACGGTTGCGAAGGTCGCTGCCAAGCCGGTCCGCAAGGCCCGTGCGACCGCCACCAAGCGCCGCGCCCGCAAAGCGCCCGCCAAGGTCGTTGCCGCCGTCAAAGTGAACAACAAGCGTGCGGTCAAGGCGACCAAGCGCGTGGCCAAGGCGACCGTCGCCGCAACCAAGACCCAGATCGAAAGGAATATCCCGATGGCCTATGATTTCACCAAGATGTTTGCCGGCTTCGAGCTTCCCGCAGCCGACCGCTTCCAGACCATTTTCGCCGATGCCGGCGAGCGCGGCCAGGAACTGGTCAAGAAGAGCCAGGCCACTGCCGGCGAAATTACCGATCTGGCCAAGGCCAACATCGAAGCGCTGACCGAGGCCGGCCGTATCGCCGCCACCGGCGCCCGCTCGATCGGCCAGGACGCGCTGGCCAGCGGCCGCGAAGGCTTCGAGCAGGCTTCGGCTTCGCTCAAGACCCTCGCCGACGCCAAGTCGCCGACCGAATTCTTCCAGATCCAGTCGGACCTGGCGAAGGCTTCGTTCGACCGCGTTGTCGCCGAAGGTTCGAAGTTCGCCGAAGCAGTCGTCAAGCTGGCCGGTGAAGCAGCCCAGCCGCTGTCGAACCGCGCGACGATCAATGCCGAGCGCATCAACGAGCTTGCTGCCTAACCTCCCTCCTCCTGTTGGGCAGTATATGCGGCCGTCCCGTTGTAATGGGGCGGCCGCATTTTTATTGGCGGCGCATCCTTTTTTAGCGATGGGTCGGAGCGCCAAGGCTTGCAGCGTGTTCGCGGCATGCCATATCCTGAGGTCCGAATGACTCGCTTCGATATCATCATGGCCGACCCGCCCCGCCGCGACGACGGCACCGACGACGGTTTCGAGACCGGGGTCGTCACGCGCACGCGGCCCAAGACAAAGAAGCCGTCCAACTACAAAGTGCTGCTGCTCAACGACGATTACACGCCGATGGAATTCGTAGTGGAGGTCCTGCAACGCCATTTCTCGATGGGAATCGAGGATGCCACGCGGGTCATGCTTCAGGTTCACCAGCAGGGCGTCGGCGTGTGCGGCGTGTTCACTTATGAGGTGGCCGAGACGAAGGTTTCCCAAGTGATCGACTTTGCGCGCGAAAATCAGCACCCGTTGCAGGCGACGCTGGAGAAGGCGTGACTTGTGCGTCCCAACGCGAGCGCTAAAGCGCGTCGATGGATTCGATCAAAATCACCGGCGGCAAACGCCTTGAGGGCAAGATCCCCATTTCGGGCGCGAAGAATAGTGCGCTGACCCTGCTGCCCTGCGCCTTGCTGACCAGCGGCAAGCTGACCCTGGGCAATCTGCCGCGGCTGGCCGACGTCGACAATTTCTCGCATTTGCTCAACGGGCTTGGCGTCTCGACCAAGGTCGCCGGGGTCAAGAAAGGCGAGTTCGGGCGGCGGATGACCTTGGAAGCGTCGGAGATTGCCTCCACCGTCGCGCCCTACGACATGGTGCGCAAGATGCGTGCGTCGATCCTGGTGCTTGGGCCGATGCTCGCGCGGGCCGGCGAATCGACCGTCTCGCTGCCCGGCGGCTGCGCGATCGGCGACCGCCCGATCGACCTGCATTTGAAAGTGCTTGAGGCGCTTGGTGCGGAGATCGAACTGGCGGCGGGCTATGTGAAGGCGACCGCGCCCAAGGGTCGGCTGACCGGGGGCGATTACAGCTTCCCGGTGGTGTCGGTCGGCGCGACCGAGAATGGGGTGATGGCGGCGGTGCTGGCGAGCGGGCGGAGCGAATTGTTCAACGCCGCGCGCGAGCCCGAGATCGTCGACCTGTGCAATCTGCTGGTGGCGATGGGCGGCAAGATCGAGGGAATTGGGTCGTCGCATCTCACAATCGACGGGGTCGAGGGACTCTACGGTTGCGATTATGACGTGATGCCCGATCGGATCGAGGCCGGCAGCTATGCCTGCGCGGCGGGGATCACCGGCGGATCGATCGAACTGGTCGGGGCCCGCGCATCCGACATGCTGGCAATCACCAACGGGCTGGCTGCGGCGGGACTGGCGATCGAATTCACCGACGGCGGGATGAAGGTCAGCGCCCACCAGCCGCTGAAACCGCTGGCAGTATCGACCGCACCTTACCCCGGCTTTCCGACCGACATGCAGGCGCAATTCATGGCGATGCTGACCGTCGCCGAGGGCCAGAGCTTCCTCGAGGAAACGATCTTCGAGAATCGCTACATGCACGTCCCGGAATTGCGCCGGATGGGCGCCGATATCGAGGTCCATGGACGCTCGGCGATCGTCAAGGGCGGTGCTTCGCTGACCGGCGCGCAGGTGATGGCTACCGACCTTCGCGCTTCGATGAGCCTGGTGCTCGCCGGGCTAGCGGCGGAGGGCGAGACCGAAGTGCTGCGGGTCTATCACCTCGACCGCGGCTACGAACGGCTGGAGGAGAAGCTCCAGGCGGTCGGCGCGACAATCGAGCGCGTTACAGCGGGCTGAGGCTCATGAATTTGTCGGAGGAAGGTGCGCGATACATTCCAGCGCTGTTCGACGCTAAAGGTGTTCGGGCCTTAATCGAGGCACTGGACGGGTTGGATCAGCGAAAGGCCGGACAGCGTATAGCGCATTTACACGCCGTCGCTCCGTGGATCGGACCGGGGAGCACCCTGTGTGAACTTGTCGCCAGCGAGATCGGCGCAGGCTCTAGGCCAGTCCGTGCGATACTTTTCGACAAGAGCGAAGCAGCTAACTGGGCGCTTGGTTGGCATCAGGATCGCACGATCGCCGTGTCTCACCGCGCTGACGTTAACGGTTTTACCTGTTGGACGATGAAGGACGGGATCCAACATACCGAACCGCCGTTCGCACTACTCGAAAGAATGATTACCGCGCGAGTTCACATCGATCCGGTTCCCGCAGACAATGCGCCGCTGAAGGTCATCTGTGGCTCGCACTCCCTTGGCCGCCTTTCCGCCGCCGAGGTCGAACGGATCGCCAAAGACTCGCCGACCATTGCTTGTCTGGCCGAGGTTGGCGACGTCTGGCTCTATCGAACGCCGATCCTCCACGCTTCTGATCGAGCGGCACCGGGCAAGCGACGCCGGGTGTTACAAATTGATTACAGTGCGGACATGCTCCCAGGGCCGCTGAAATGGGCGTTCGCGTAGTCCGGATTTAGTCCGCGCTGGTCAGCTGGCGCTCGCCGGCGAGCTTGTGGACCCGGCCCGATTTCATCACGAAGCCGACCTGCTCGAGCAACCGAACATTTTGCGTCGGGTCGCCATCGACGGCGATGATGTCGGCATCCTTGCCCGGTTCGATCGTCCCTGCTTTGGCGGTGACCCCGAGCAGTTCGGCGGCGTCGACCGTGGCCGAGCGGATCGCAAGCGTCGGACTCATGCCGTTCTTGACCATCAGTGCGAATTCCTCGGCATTGCGGCCGTGTGGACTGACCCCGGTGTCGGTGCCGAACGCAATCTTGACCCCGCGGCGGATGGCCTCGGCAAAACTCTTCTCGCCATTGCCGGCGGCGGCGCGGGCCTTGTCATATTGGGCGGGAGTCAACGCGCCGCGCTGCCCGTCGGCGAGCGCCGCGGCGGGGGCGAGCAGGGTGGGAACGTAATAAGCGCCGGTCTGCTTGTAGAGGCGGAACGTCTCCTCGTTGGTGAAGGTGCCATGCTCGATCGAATCGACCCCGGCGCGGAGCGCGGCATTGACCCCCTCGACGCCGTGGGCGTGAGCCGCGACCTTGCGCCCGAAGGTCCGCGCGGTAACCACCACGGCGCGCATTTCGTCGTCCATCATCTGCTGGTTTAGTCCGCCGGGAACATTGCTCAGTACTCCGCCGGTGGCGGCGAACTTGATCACGTCGGCGCCGGCGCTGACCTGTTCGCGCACCGCGCGGCGGCAGTCGTCGGGTCCGTTGCAGGTGTTGCCGGGCAAATCGACCAGACTGGCGAGGCCGCGATTGGCGCCGTTTCGCCCGTCGCCATGCCCGCCCGATACCGACACCATCCGCGCCGCCGAGAGGATCGTCGGGCCCGAAAATTGCCCGGCATTGATCGAATCGCGCAACGACAGCACGAGCCGCGGGTCG
>JBKJNP010000246.1:0-3979 GCA_046593565.1 Sphingomicrobium sp.
GCACCAATTGCCCGTCGATCGCCCGCTCGAAGGCGATGTCCTTCAGCCGCTTCAGCCCGAAATCGAGCGCCGCACTCCACGCCCGGTCGAAGTCCTCGGCACCAGGCGCGCGGCGCAGCGTATAGCAATTGGCCTGCGCCATATTGACCATTGCCGCCGCCCGCGTGACGCATCCGGTATCCGCCAGCGCCCCGATAAATGCCACCTGCCGCTCGGGCGTCCAGCCGTCATGGCGATAGCGGCGGGGCACGGGGGTGAAGGTCGACATGGGATCCGTCCCCCCAACCGCCCTGGCTTCCGAGCACCCTGAGCCTGTCGAAGGGCCTGAGCTTGTCGAAGGGCCGCTTGTCCCGAGCCGAGTCGAGGGATCGGCCTCACCTAGAGCATCCCGCAATTCCCTACCCTTCTTGCGCATAAAAAATCCCCGATACGTTGCGAGTCGAGGAAGCATTATGAACCAAATAGGTGCTTGTAGGAAAGCACTTTATTGCCATCAGTTAAACTAATCAGGGTGTCACGAAAAATTGACGAGTAGGAAAATGGTTTGTGGCGCGTTCGAGTGGGCGGAACGAACCCCACGGGTCAGGCACTGCACTCCCGGCTGCCGCATGATGCACCCACCCCATTCGCGCGCGCTTCCTGGATAGGAGGGCAGGGCACGTCGCCGTACGAGCAGAACACGCAGCAATCGCCTTTGAGCGGACGCAGCACTTCTTCGCAATGGCGGCAGTCGTAGAAGAACTGGCAGGCGTCGGTCGGCATTGTCTCGACCGACACACCGCCACACTTCGGGCAGATTAGGGTGGAAATGAGCTGGGTCATGCGCCCCCAAGCAGGTTCATCAAGGGCTTCTCCAGATAAGACGGCCACAGGGCCGACAGCGCCACGAAAACAGTAGCGAGAGACAGCATGAGGAACGTGGCGCGGGATGGCAATGCAATCGTGCAGCTTGCGTCCCTCGCGCAAGCCCGCCGCCTTCTCAGATATAGGAACCAGCCGATGGCGACAGCCACAGCGGCTGCGATGGTCATGGGCCAGTGAAACGGCACGAACGCTGCCAACCCCCCGGCCCCGACGCCCAGTGCAGCCAGCGCCAAAGGTAAAACGCAGCACGCGGCAGCGGAAAATAATGCGCCCGCACCCGCCACCGTGCCCATTGCTGCCACCCCACGATCCGAGGGCTTCAACGAGGCCGGGCGGGTCAAACTATCGTCGGTCAAATCTGGTCTCCAATGCGATTCGCGACTATGTGCCACCTGTAGCGGTTACAGGATCAAGGAAAATCGAGATGGCGGCGGCGAATGCAAAACGGATCACTCGTGGCGAGTTGGCGCGCCGCACCGGGGTCAACATCGAGACGATCCGCTACTTCGAGACCATCGGCGTCCTCGCGACACCCGAGCGAACCGAGGGCGGACATCGCAGCTATAATGAAGGGCATGTTCGAACGCTCGGGTTCGTCCGCCGAGCACGCAACCTCGGGTTCACCCCGAAGGAGGTCCGGGCGATCCTGGCCCTCGGCGGGCCGGGAAAGGCCTCCTGCGATGAAGTGCGCAATATTGCCGAGCATCATTTGGAGCAGGTCAGGGCCAAGCTCGCTGATCTTGCGGAACTGGAGCGGCTGTTGACCGCGACCGTCGAGGATTGCTCGGGCGAAGCCGATCCAAAGTGCGCCGTGATCGATCTGATCGAAGAAAGCACAGCGGCAGAGACCGCGCATATCAGTAACTGACCTGACGCGGCTCATCCCTTCTCCTGAGGCCGCTCCGTTGAAGAGCCATTTGGACGAGCCGAACACCGGGCGCGGCCTTTCCGCACATACCAAGCGAAGCCGACAATCCCGAGCAGCTCCGCGATCACGCCAAGCGCTGGCGGCTACGGGAGGATCGTGGTCAGAGACACGCCGGCAAGCAGCGGCAAAAGTAGTCCGCAACACAGCACATGCAGCCCCGCAATCAGCGTCACGGCAAATCCCATTGGAGCCGTCGCCGCATGGTCGGTCCGGTCCGTCGCCTCGACCTCATTGCGTAGCGGGGTCACTTCACTCTCCTGATCGACACGTTGCGAAGAATTAAACCATGTGGCCAATGTCCGATGCGCCAGTCGGGTAAGCGAACATCGTGCTTTTGAGATCGTCGGCTGTAAGTCCGTGGCGGATGGCGAGTCCGAACAGGTTGATGACCTCGTCCGCATGCGGGCCGACAAGGTGAGCACCCAACAGGCGACCTGTTCCCTCCTCGACCAATGTCTTATAGCCGTAGACGCGCTCGGCCAGCCGTCGCGCTGTATACCAACCCGACGTTCGTTCGGACCGCACCCGGAAACGCAGTCCGGACTTGCGAGCCTCCGCTTCGCTCATTCCCACGGCGGCGATCGGCGGGAGGGTGAAGGCGACACTCGGAACACCCCGATAATCCGGCTTGTGGTGGTTGCCCTCGAGTAGGTTGGCCGCAACCACCTTGGCGTCATGGCTGGAAACGGGCGTCAACGGCGGCCCCGTCCGCGCCGCATCGCCCGCCGCATAGACAGCGGTGTTGGAAGTGCTTTGCAGATGCTCGTTGAGTTTCAGGCGGCCACGCTCGGTTGCGATATTGGCGGCAGCAAGGTCGAGCCTATCCAAAGCAGGTATCCGACCGGCCGAATGCACCACCAGGTCGGCTGCGACAGCAATGGCCTGACCATTTGCCTGGCCATGCACGACGAACGCGTCGCCGCGCGCTTCAATGCCCGTCACCACGGTGTTCGTTCGCACATCGATGCCGAGCGCGTCGAACGAATCCATCAACCAGCCGACCAGTTCCGACTCGAACTGCGGCAACATCCTTGGGCCGCGCTGGAGGATCGTCACCTGCGCTCCCGAGCGGGCGGCGATGTGCGAGAATTCGGCGGCAATGTAGCCGCCGCCGACAAGGACGATGCGGCGGGGAAGGCGTGGCATCGCCAAAAACGCCTCATTGTCGATCAGATGCTCTTCGCCTGCGATGCCGAGCCGTACCGGCTCCGCGCCCGTGGCGATCAGGATATGCCGGCCGCGCAACTCGGCTTGATTGACCATGATGCTGCTGGGCCCGCTGAACTTCGCCGCGCCGCGGAAGCTATCGATGCCCTTGTCGCGATAGCGCTGCTCATGCTTGCGAGGCACCGGATCGGTGAAACTGCGCTTGAACGCCATCAACTCGGTCCAGTCGATCCGGACCTGGCCGTCGACGCCGTGGCCCCGCATCCGCCGCTGCGCGTCAATCGCTTCGGTTGCAGCGACAAGCATCTTCTTCGGGTCACAGCCGCGCAGGGCACAGGTGCCGCCGAACGGCTTTTCGTCGATGACCGCGACACTCCAGCCGGCCTCGCGGACCCGCATCGCCGCGACCATCGCGGCCGTGCCGGTGCCTATGACCAGCAGGTCGTACTCCATGAACTTTCTCCGTGTCTCGTGACAACAAGGCTGGAGCTGCTACAGGTTCCTTGATCGGCGCATTTGCCGAATGTCCGCAATGACTCGTAACGGGCATTGTGACCGCCCCAAGGCCGTCCATCCGATTGTCCGAGCCGGCGTCGCTTGCGCTCGCTCTCACAATGCTGATGCATTGTTGCCGCTCACTACGTGAGGTGTCCTTCGGTCAGCTGCGCTTCCAGTCCTGTCGCGGCGTGCCGCGCAGGCTGGCCGGGCCGCGCAGCACCCGTTCCTCCATGTCCCCGGCATGGCGGCCGTGCGGCTGCTTCTTCGATGTAACGACGCTCGCCTGCAGTGCTCGCCATGCCCCCGGCATGGCTGCGCGCTTCAGGCTCCGCTTTCGTTACGCTCGGCGGCTAAGCCGCGACTTTGGCGCGGCTTGCGCGCTTCCTTTCATGCGGATCCAGATGCCGTTTCCGCAACCGGATCGAGCTCGGGGTGACCTCGACCAGTTCGTCATCGTCGATGTAGGCGATTGCCTGCTCGAGCGTCATGCGCTTGGGCGGGGTCAGGCGGATGGTGTCTTCC
>JBKJNP010000249.1:0-12345 GCA_046593565.1 Sphingomicrobium sp.
TGGCTCAAGCCGGGATCGGGCAAGATCGAAGTCAATGGCCGCGACCAACAAGTCTATTTCGCGCGCCCGACGCTTCGTCTGGTGATCAACCAGCCGTTCGGGATCACCGAGCGCACCGGGCAATATGACATCGTCGCCACCGTCAAGGGCGGCGGGCTGTCGGGTCAGGCCGGCGCGGTGCTGCACGGCATCGCCCAGGCGCTGACCCGCTACGAACCAGTGCTCCGCACCACCGTCAAGCGCGCCGGTTTCCTGACCCGCGACAGCCGCGCGGTCGAGCGCAAGAAGTACGGCAAGGCCAAGGCCCGCAAGAGCTTCCAGTTCTCGAAGCGTTAAACGGCCACGCTCAACCAACAACAAAGGGCGGTCCTTGGGTCCCACCAAAGTAGTACTTTGATGGGTTCCTTTTCCGGGGCCGCCCTTTTTGTTTGCCTCGTCCACCGGCGCAGCTAGGCTTCCGCGCATGGGTGGCTTTGTTCACAAACCGGTAGCGTGGAACCAGGAGGCCAAGGCCTTGTGGTCGGCGGGCAAGGCCGAGGCAGCGGTCAAAGTGTGCCTGAAGGCGCTCGATGCCGACCCCGCCCCCGGCCCCGACGCCTTCGTCCAGCCGGGTTTCTATCTGTTCCAGATGGAGCGGTTCGATGTCGGCACCGAGGTGCTCGAACGCGGGCTGAAAGCATTTCCCGACCATCCGATGATCCTGCTCAGCCTCGGCAGTTCATACAGCCGGTGGCGCAAGCACAAGCCCGCGATTCCCTTGCTCGAACGGTTCCTCGCGCTGGGGATCGTCGACGCCAGCGCCTATGACGCACTCGCCATGTCCTGCTCGTTTACCGGCGATACGATCCGCGCGCGGGTGTTCGGAACGCTGGCGCTCAACGAGAAGGATGCGCTGACCAAGGATCGCCACGGCAGCCCGCCGCTCAACCCGCCGGGCGATGTCGCCAGCCGCCGAAAGGTTATCGCCTTCAGCCTGTTTGGATCGCACCCGCGCTACCTTCGCGGGGCGCTGCAGAATGTGCTCGTCGCGCGCAACCTCTACCCCGATTGGACCTGCCGTTTCACGGTCGACGACAGCGTCGATGCTAGGTTCCTCGCGGTGATGGCCGAGGAAGGCGCCGAGATCGTCCACGACGACAGTGGCGACGAGGATGTCCGCCACCGCCTGTGCCGCCGCTTCCTCGTCGCCGACGACCCGACGGTCGGCTATTATATGGTCCGCGACTGCGACAGCGTGGTGAGTGCGAGGGAGGCGGCGGCGGTGGCCGAGTGGCTCGACAGCGGGCTGCCGTTCCACAGTATGCGCGACTGGTACACCCACACCGACCCGATGCTGGACGGCCTGTGGGGCGGGATCGCGGGCGTGTTTCCCGACATGACCGGGACCATTGCCAAATTCCGTGCGGACACGCCGTTCAACACGAATTGGGATCAATTCTTCCTGCGCGACCAGGTGTGGCCCGCGATCCGCGACCAGGTGATGGTCCATGACCGTTATTTCACCACCCACCGCTCCCGGCCCTTCCCGACGCCAAGCCCCGGCGGCGTAGTCCATGTCGGGCAGAATGAATTTGCCACCGTCAAAACCGAGCAGGCCACGGCGCTGATGGACTATGCGGCCCGCATCCCGGCGCTCGCGATCGGCGGCAAGCCCACCTCGCTGGTGTTCCGCACCAGCCTGTAAGCGCCGCTCGCCGCCGAAAATGACTTGGCCCGCTCCCCCAGCCTGCTAGGCAGCGTCGCGTCCTTGTTGCGCATCCGGACCGATCGAACGGCAAAGGGGGCAAACAATGAATCAGGGTAGCAAGCAACGGCTCGACGGCAAGGTGGCGATCGTGACCGGGGCGACCGGCGGCATCGGCGAAGCGGCCGCCAAATTGTTTCTCGAGCTTGGCGCGAAGGTCATGCTTGTCGCGCGATCGCCCGACAAATTGGCGGCGACCAAAGCGCGGCTCGAAGGCCTTGGCGAGTTTGACGGAGCAATCGCCGATTCGACCGACGAAGCGGCAACTGCGGCGGCGGTTTCGAAAACCGTCGAGCGGTTCGGCGGGCTCGACATCATGATCGCCAATGCCGGGACCGAGGGCGTGTTGAAACCGGTCGAGGCGCTGACCGTCGAAGAATTCAACGACACGCTGCAAACCAACGTCATCGGCGTATGGCTGGCGATGAAGCATAGTGTTGCGCCGATGAAAGCGCGCGGCGGCGGATCGATTGTCGCTCTGTCGTCGATCGCCGGGCAGATCGGCTTTCCCGCCATGGCGCCGTATATCGCCAGCAAGCATGCGGTTTACGGCCTGGTCAAAACCGCCGCACTCGAGCTTGGCGAATCGAACATCCGGGTCAATGCGGTCGGCCCTGGCCCGATCGACAATCGCATGATGCAGTCGCTCGGCAGCCAGCTGGCCGGGGACGAAGCGGCCGCGCTGCGCACCGGCGTCGAAAGCACGATTGCGCTGCGCCGCTACGGCACGAATGAAGAAGTGGCGCATTTGCTCGCTTTCCTCGCCAGCGACGCGTCAAGCTATTGCACCGGTTCGATCCACATGGTCGATGGCGGCTATATCGCCGCCTGACCTGGATCAGTCGATCGCCACCGCGTCGTGCAGCTCTCCCGGCTCATCCTTCTTGGCCGAGCGGAGCAGCAGGACCAGCGGGATCGCGGCCAGCGTGACCCACATCATCAAATAGAAATCGTCGATATAGGCGATGAACGCCGCCTGGCGGTTGATCTCGGCGTTGGCCAGCGCGACGGCGGCTTCGGCGGGCAGGCCAAACTGGCTGACCATCGTGCCGGTCAGCGTCGGCAATTGCTGGTCGGTGATCCGGCCCGCCATATCGGCATGAGCGACCTGCACATTCCTTGCCAGTAGCGCGGCGACGACGCTGATCCCGATCGATCCGCCGATATTGCGCGACAGGTTGAGCAGGCTGGCGGCGTGGGTCCTCAGCCGCGGCACGAGGGTGGCGAAGGCGAGGCTCTGGATGGTGACGAACATCAGCCCCAGGCCAAGACCCTGGATCACCCCCGAGACGATGATCGGTCTGCTGCCCATGTCGATCGCGAAACCGGCCATCATGTGCAGCGACCAGGCCATCAGCCCCATGCCCAGCGCGACCAGGATGCGCAGGTCGACCTTGCCGATCAGCCGCCCGGCAAGCACCATGGTGATCAAGGTCCCGACCCCGCGCGGCATGGTCAGCAGTCCCGACTGATACACCGAATGGCCGTACAGCCCCTGCAGCAGCGGCGGCAGCAAGGCGAGCCCGGCGAGCAGCAGCACACCGGTGACCATCATGAAGAACATGCCGAGCGCGAAATTGCGGTCGGCAAACATGCCGCGCTCGAAAATCGGATTACGGCCGGTGAGCGTGTGGGTGACGAACATCCACGCCGCGCCAAGGGCGAGGCCGAGCTCGATCCAGATTTCCGGGCTGGTGAACCAGTCGAGTTGCTGGCCGCGGTCGAGCATCAGTTGCAGGCTGCCCAATGCCAAGCCGAGCAGGGCGAAGCCGAAAATATCGAACTTGCGCTTGGTCAGCGGGATGCTGGGCATGGTCCGCCACAGCATCACCGCCGCGATCGCACCGACTGGTAGATTGACCAGGAACACCCAGCGCCAGTTGAAGCTGTCGGTCAGCCAGCCGCCGAGCACCGGCCCCATGATCGGCCCAATCATGATCCCGCCGCCGAACAGCGCCATCGCCCGGGCATGGCGTTCGGGCGGGTTGATGTCGAACAATGTCGCCTGCGCCAACGGCACGAGGAACGCCCCGGTAACCCCCTGGATGGCACGGAAAATCACCATTTCGGTCAGGCTGGTGGCGATCGCGCACAACAGGGACGCAATGGTGAAGCCGATCACCGCCATGATCAGCAGTCGCTTGCGCCCGATGCGGTCGGCCAGCCAGCCGGAAATGGGAATGGCGATGGCCGATGCGACGATATAGCTGGTCAGCACCCAGTTGACGCTCTCCTGCGTCGCGCCAAGGCTGGCCTGCATGTGCGGCAGCGCGACATTGGCGATGGTCGTGTCGAGCACCTGGATCAACACCGCGAGCATCACCGCGACGGTGACCAGATTGCGCCGCCCGGGCTCGAGGACCTGATCGGTCATCGGGTGCCTAACGCTTCGCGGTCAGGTCGACCTCGACCTCGGCCGACAGGCCGGCGATCATCGCGCGCTTCGGCGTCTCGTCAAACGCAATGCGGACCGGGACGCGCTGGGTCACCTTGACCCAATTGCCATTGGCGTTCTGCGCCGGGAGTACCGAAAATTCGCTGCCCGTCCCGGCCCCGATCGATGCCACATGACCGCGCACCTTGAGGCCCGGATACGCATCGAACGACACCGTCGCGGGCTGGCCGACCTGCATCCTGGCGAGATCGCCCTCCTTGAAATTGGCCTCGACCCAGCCGGCCCTGTCTTTGACGATCGACAGCATCGCCACGCCGGTGATCGCCGACTGGCCGATCAGCAGGCGGTCGCTGTTGGCGACGATCCCGGTTTCCGGCGCGCGCACCAGCCCGCGGGTCAAATCGAGACGCGCCCTGGCGACGGCGGCGCGGGCAGCGGCAATCTGCGGCTGGTTTCCGGTGGGCGCGATCGCGGCCCGGGCGTTGGCCGCCTGGGCGCGGGCATCGGCCAATTGGGTCTCAGCCTTCTGTACTTCGTTGACCGCATCGTCATAATCCACGCGCGTGGTGAAACCGCGATTGAGCAACGCCTGCTGGCGAGCCAGCGCGCGGCGCTGGATGGCGAGATTGGCGACTGCGCCGGTGATGTCGCCGCCGGTCCCCGCCGCGGCGACGTCGAGCTGGCGGGTCTGGAGCTCGGCGGCGGACAATTGCGCCTCCGCCTGGAGCAAGGCGACCTCGGCCGAACCGGGATCGACCCGATATAGCGGATCGCCGCGATTGACGTGCTGGTTCTCGCGCACGAACACCTCGACCACCGGGCCGTTGACCTGGGTCGAGACGGATACGATGTCCTGCTTCACATAAGCGTTGTCGGTCGAGACGCTGCGACCGCTGGTCGCCCAGAAGTAAGCGCCCACCGCGATCAGCAGCAATGGCAGCGACAACATCAGCGCCCAGCGCTTCAAATCGCGCCGGGACGATACCTCAACCTTCTCGGTCTCGATATTGGTCATCTCGTTCATGCCGAAATCGCCCCAGAAGTGGCCGGATTGTCGGTCGCGGAAATATTGTCGCGCACCCGCGCCAGCGAGTCGCGCAACGTGTCGATCGTCTCGGGCGGGACGCCGTCGAATGCCTCCCGCGCCAGCTCCCCCGCGAGTGCGCGCAATTTCTCGACCAGGGGCACGCCCTTGTCGGTCAGGTGCAGCCGCCACGCGCGGCGATCGTCGGGGTCGCGGCGGCGTTCGACCAGACCTGCCTCCTCCAGCCGATCGACGATCCGGCACAAAGTGATCGGCTCGACATCGAGGCGATCGGCCAGTTCGACCTGGCGCAGGCCGGGCTGACGCGCGAGCCAGGCCAGCGCCCGCCACTGGGCGCGGGTTACGCCCAGCGGAGCGACCCGGCGGTCGAAGGCGCGACGAAGCGCATGCGCCGTTTCGGCGATCTCGAATGGAACGGTATCGATTGTCATAGCTACCCATATAATAAGTAGGCTTACTAAATCAAGGGCAGGTGCGAGCACTTGCTTCTGGCGGTACGAACCGGCAAGCGAGGCCATGATGACCAAGATCGAGGCGATCCCCGCCCTGCTCGATGCGCTCGAGACCCTTTACGACCTGTCCGTCGGCAATTTGCGCCAAGCCCTGCAAGCCTTCGCCAGCGACGGCACCCGTCCCGATGCCAAGGCCCGCGCAGCCGGCGGCTTCGCTTATCCCGAGCTTCGCGTCGATTACGACCCGATCTCGCCCCCCGCCCCGTCGATGCGCGCTTTCGCCAGGCTGAGCGCCCCGGGCCGCTACACCAGTTCGATCGCCCGACCGGCGCTGTTCCGGGCCTACCTCACCGAGCAGCTCGAGCATCTGGTTCGAGATTATCACGTGGAGATTTCGGTCGGCCATTCGGCCAGCGAGATCGCTTACCCTTATGTTCTCGATGGCGGCGAGCTTGAGCTTGGCGGCCTTTCCACCGCCGAATTGTCGCGCTGGTTTCCGTCGACCGAGCTATCCCATATCGGTGACGAAGTGGCGGACGGCGAATATGATCTGGCGCTGTCCGACTGCCGTCCGCTGGCGTTGTTCGACGGTCCGCGCACCGATTTCAGCCTGGCCCGGCTGAAACATTATTCGGGCACCGCGCCGGAGGATTTTCAGCACTTCATCCTGTTCACCAATTACGTCCGCTACGTCGACGAATTCGTGCGTTTCGCGATCGATACGCTTCGTGCACCCGACAGCCCGTTCAAAAGCTTCTCGGTCCCCGGCGGGACGTTCGAGCGCGGCGAACTGGAAGATGCCGAAGCGCAGATCGCCGCCGGATCGTGGCGCCGCCACCAGATGCCGGCTTATCATCTGATGACCGACAAGGGTGACGGCGTGACCCTGGTCAACATCGGTGTCGGCCCGTCCAATGCCAAGACGATCTGCGACCATATCGCGGTACTCAGGCCCGAGGCATGGCTGATGATCGGCCATTGCGGCGGGCTTCGGCTGAGCCAGACGATCGGCGATTATGTCCTCGCCCACGCCTACCTTCGCGACGACCATGTACTCGATCAGATGCTGCCGCCCGAAATCCCGATCCCGGCCATCGCCGAGGTGCAGAACGCCTTGTTCGACGCCACCGTCGCGGTCACCGGCGAGGATGAAGACAGCGTCAAGAAGCGCCTCCGCACCGGTACTGTCGTCACCACCGACGACCGCAATTGGGAGTTGCGCTACACCCTCTCCGCACTGCGCTTCAACCAGAGCCGCGCGGTCGCCATCGACATGGAATCAGCGACCGTGGCGGCACAGGGCTATCGATTCCGCGTGCCTTACGGCACCTTGCTATGCGTGTCCGACAAGCCGCTCCACGGCGAATTGAAACTGCCCGGCCAGGCCAACGCTTTCTACGAACGCGCGATCAGCCAGCACCTCCGCATCGGCATCGAAACGCTGCAACTCTTGAAGCGTGAAGGCGACGCGCTGCATTCGCGCAAACTCCGCAGCTTCGACGAACCGCCGCTGCGGTAGAACACTCCCCTCCCTGAAGAAGGGAGGGGAGTTACTTCGGCGCCACCCACCCCATCGGCGTCAGATCCTTGATCCGCCCGCCCTTCGGCGCGACCGGATTAGTCGCCAGATAGGCTTCGGTTGCGTCGAGATCGAGCCCGCCGTCGGCGGCATCGCGGCCAACCGCCAGTGCGGGGAAATTGTCGCCGCCGCTGGCCAGGAAATTGTTGATCGTCACGCGATAGGTCCTGGCCGGATCGAGCGGTTTGCCGCCCAGCATCATCGCCACGATCCGCTGCCCCGCGGGCCGCGATCGGTCAAACGAGAACGTGAAATTGGCCGACGGTGCCATCAAATTCGGCCGCGAGCGATCCTTGTCGCCGACCACGAACTGCTGCTCGAGCACGGCCTTCACCTCGGCGCCGGTATAGGCTTTGGTGACCAAATTGTTGGCGAACGGCTGGAACGCGAAGATCTGGCCGTAGCGCACCGTCCCGTCGGCTTCGGGATTGAGGTCGGTCCGCGCGCCGCCATTGTTCATCAACGAGAAGTCGGCGCGGCCTTTGTCGCCTGCCCGGGCGACGTAATATTGCCCGTCAGAAATCAGTTCGGCGGCGGTCGATTCCTCGTTGATTTCGCCCTTGATGACCGCGCCGTCAAGCTTGCCGATGGCGCGGCCCGCAAGTGGCGCGGCGGCAGCGCGATAGCGTTCGACGATCGCCGCCACCGCCGGATCGGCGGGATAGACCGGATGGGTCGTCACCAACGGCGCTTTCAGCCTCGGTGTGTCGATCGGCTCACCCTGGATGATGATGAATTCGGCGGTGTCGCCAACCAGCTTGCCACCCCGGAAATTGAGCCGGATGTCGGTCGCCATGGCGCCATATTTGCCGGCACTGGTCAGCAACCGCTCGCCACCGCCGGTCATCGGCACGCGGCAGATGTAGGCGTTGTGCGTATGGCCCGAGACGACCAATGTGATCGCCGGATCGAGACTGGCCAGGATCGGCAGGATGCCGCCGGTAAGCCCAGCGCAACCGCGATCATAATAGGGCCCGGTAATCGTCCCGCCCTGGTGGATCAACAGCACGATCGCCTGCGCCCCTGCAGCGCGTAAGCCGGGTACCACGGCATTGGCAGTATCGGCCTCGTCGGTGAAGGTCAGTCCCTTTACTCCGCCGGGTGAGACAAGCGTGGCGGTTTCGGTCAGCGTCATGCCGATGAAGCCGATCTTGATTCCGCCGATCTGCTTGATCGCGGTGCCGGGAAACAATGTCTTGCCGTCGGCACCGACGACATTGGCGGCCAGATAGGTGAAACGCGCGCCGGCGAACGGCTCCAACGCGCAAGGTGTGTGATTAGTAAATTTTGCGCAGCCCCCGTCCTGAATCCGCTTGAGCTCGCCCGTGCCTTTGTCGAATTCGTGATTGCCGACCGCGGCCAGATCAAGCCCGGCTTCTCCCAGCGCCATGATCGTCGGCTCGTCGAGAAACAGCGACGAGGAAATCGGCGTGGCGCCGATCAAATCGCCCGCCGCGACAGTCACGCTGTGGTTGGTGCGCCGCGCCTTCAATGCGCTCGACAGATAGACCGCCCCGCCCGCCGGAACCGCGCCATCGGCGGCGGGAACGGTCAGCTGCGGTGGTTCGAGATTGCCATGGAAATCATTGATCGCGAGGATTTGCACCTCGACCGATGCCGGCTGGCGCGGGACGGTGGTGCAAGCCGCCAGCAGCGCAAGCAAAGCAAAAACGAACAAGCGGCGCATCGGCATTTCTCCAGGGCATTGCCGCCTGCCATATCGCCAGCCTAGAGACTTGCAAATGACTGATACCGACCTGATCGCCGCCGCCCGCGCCGCTGCCCTCAAGGCGTATGCGCCTTATTCAAACTTCTCGGTGGAGTGTGCGATCGAGAGCGTCGACGGGCAGATCGTCACCGGCGCCAACATGGAGAATGCCTGTTACCGGCTTGGCCTGTGCGCCGAAGTCAGCGCGCTGACCCTCGCCCAGGCCACCTTCGGGCTCGACCGGGTTGCGAGGATTGCGGTTGCGGGCGGCGACGGATCGGGTGCGGAATTGGGGGGAGCGGCCGCAGTGACGCCGTGCGGCGGATGCCGACAGTCGATCCTCGAGGCCGCGCAGTTGAGCGGCCGCGACGTCGAGATATTGTGCGCCAGCGGCGACGGCCAGACGGTCGAGCGCCACACCATCGGCGCGCTCTTGCCCCACGGTTTCGGACCGGCAAGCCTAAGCGACGCCGGCTGATTTCCTAGTAGGAAACCTGCGCCGGCATTTCGGCCTTACGCTCGATTTCAGCTTCGCGCAGGCGATCGGATTTCTCCGAACGAGTGGCGAGCATTTCCCAGGCGGTGGCCGAGCGGATGTGACTTTCCTTGACGTTGCTCAATTGGGTATCGTCGGCACGGGCATGAGCTTCGGCGGCGCGCTCGCGGTAGAAATTGGTCTGGTTCGACATGGATGCGGCAACTTTCCTGGGACGGGTCGTAACGATTGCCCGACCGCGCGTGACGCGACCGGGCGTATTTTCCAGCTTAGATCAGCTTGAGGTTGGTGGCGCTTTCGCGGCCGCGGCGATCGGGCTCGAGCTCGAACGAGACGCGCTGGTCCGTATCCAGGCCGCCCAGACCGGCAGCTTCAACCGCACTGATGTGGACAAATGCGTCGTTTCCGCCGCCGTCCTGCGTGATGAAGCCGAAGCCCTTCATTTTATTGAAGAATTTTACGGTACCTTGGGGCATTAATTGGGTCCTTCCGATCGGATGGCTCGATGATCGATCCACCACAGGCTAGAAGAGGCGGAGAGGAAGGAGATAGCGGTCGCACCGCTCGTAACCCACGTCATGCGACTGGTAGCAGCGCTCATATAGGCGCGATTGGCCAAAAACGCAAAAGTAAGGGGCCGGCGTTGCCGCCGACCCCTGCTTCAGACTTTCGCTTATGCGCTTAGTTGCAGCGCAGGCCACCGCGGGCGATTTCGCGGCCGAGCAGGGCCCCGGCACCGGCACCGAGGATCGTACCCACCGTGCGCGATCCGCCACGATCAAGCTCGCGACCGATCAGCGCGCCAACCGCGCCACCGACGATCAGGCCGGTAGTGCCGTCATTGCGGCGGCAATAATATTGACCATTCTGGCCGCGATAGATGCGGTCGTTGCGGGTCATGCGACGGTCCTGATAATAGCTCCCGTCACGATAGTAACGGTCGGCATAATAGGTCCGCTGGCCCGGCTCGTAGCGGTTGTAATCATATTGGCTGTAGCGCTGCCAGTTGCGCGCATCCTGGCGCTGGGCCTGGCGAAGTTCACGGCGGCATTCGCGCAATTCCCGGCGATACTCGGCGCGACTGTCGGCCCGTCGAAGGTCGCGATTACATTCGCGCACTTGCTGGTTGTAATTGCGACTCTGCGCGACAGCCGGCGCGGCCAGCGCCATTGGCGATGCCACGGCAAAGGCGGTGGCGGCGAGGATCATGCGATTCATCAGGTCTTCCTTCGATATTTGCCCGAGAAAGGGATCGGGCTCGAAGGGTAAAACGAGCGCTTCGCGCCGCTGTTGCATGAACCTGAAACAACAAGGTGAGCCGAGTTTGCAGCTAGCTGAGCGCCTTACGCCAGCTTGATCTCGCGCAGCCGCTCCTGAAGGTAATCGTGGCTCGAGATTGGCGGCCATCTGGGTTCCTCGCCCGCCGGGACCGTGCCGGGCAAGGCCTCGATCGTGAAGTCGGGACGGAAGTGGAGGAAAAAGGGCATGGAGTAACGCGCCTTCGATGCTCGATCGGGGGCCGGGTTGACCACGCGGTGGCTGGTCGATCGCAACCGTCCGTTGGTCAGCCGCTGCAGCATGTCGCCGATATTGACAACCAATTCGCCCGGCTTGGGGCTGACCGGCAGCCAGCGGCCGTCCTTGGACTGGAGTTCGAGCCCGGCTTCCTCGGCGCCGAGCAGCAAAGTGATAGTATTGATATCTTCATGCGCCCCGGCGCGGATCTGGTTGCCTGACGGGGTGTCGATCGGCGGGTAGTGGAGCAGCCGCATCACACTGTTTCCATCGCGCACCGTGTCGGTGAAATATTCCTCGTCGACCTGCAGGAACCGGGCAATGGCGCGCAGCACCTTCAATCCCGCCGCATCGAACGCGTCGTACAGTTCCAGGAACGTCTCGCGAAAGCCCTCGACCTCCACCGGCCAGACATTGTCGGCCATCACCTCGCGGAATGAGTGGCCCGCCGCCAGCTCGCGCCCGACATGCCAGAATTCCTTCAGGTCGGACGCGGTCCCGCCCTTGGCGGTCTCGACCCCGAACGCAGTATAGCCGCGCGCCCCGCCACCACCGGCGATGAGGTAGGCGCGCTTCACATCTTCGGGCAACGCGAAGAACAATTTCGCCTTGGCTTCGGCGCGGTCGATCAAATCCTGCGCGATGCCGTGGTCGCGGACGATCGCGAAGCCGTAATCGACGAAGCTGTTGCCCAGCTCCGCGGCGAAGGCGGTCGGGTTGCGGTCGGCGTCGTTCAGCGAAACGGACGCGACGGTGTCGCTGGTGAGAATGTCGGTCATATGAGGCTCTTAGCAAAAAATCAGGGCAGCATCAGCCCGGCCAGCGCGGCACTCATCAGATTGGCCAGCGATCCCGCCAGCAAGGCCTTCAGACCCAGCCGCGCGATCACCGGGCGCTGGTTGGGGGCGAGGTTGCCGACCACCGCCAGCTGTATCGCGATCGAGCTGAAATTGGCGAATCCGCACAAGGCAAAAGTGACGATCGCCCGGCTGCGCTCGGACAGGGCCGCCGCCGGCCCCACGGCATTGCCCAGGTCGATGAAAGCGACGAATTCGTTGAGCACGATCTTGGTCCCGAACAGGCCGCCGGCGACCCCCGCCTCGCTCCACGGAATGCCGATCAGGAACATCACCGGCGCGAACAACACCCCGACCGCGCCCTGGAAGCTCCAATTGTCATATCCGAACCAGCCGCCGATCCCGCCCAGCATGCCGTTGGCCAGCGCCACCAGTGCGACGAACGCCAGCACCATCGCGCCGACCGCGACCGCCAGCTTCACGCCGGTCTGCGCGCCCTGGCCGGCGGCCTGGATGATGTTGACCGGCTGCTCGCCTTCCTCGAAACCGTGGACTTCGATCTCGTCCTCCGGCGCGGCCACTCCCGTTCCACCGGCCGCCACCGCACCGCCCTC
>JBKJNP010000251.1:0-4848 GCA_046593565.1 Sphingomicrobium sp.
GAACAATCTGAAGAAGTTGGCGGTGGTAGCCGAGGCCAATTCGTCGAGCGGCTCACCGCGCAGATCGGCGAGGAACGCGGCGGTATCGGCGACGAATGCCGGTTCGCAGGTCTGGCCACGATGCGGGACGGGCGCGAGGAACGGCGAATCGGTTTCGACCAGCAACCGGTCCAGCGGAATGGCTTTGGCGGTGTCCTGCAGGTCACGCGCATTCTTGAAGGTCACGATGCCCGAAATCGAGATCGTCAGGCCGAGATCGAGTGCGGTGCGGGCGAGCCCGGCGCTGCCAGTGAAACAATGCAACACGGCGGTTATACCGCCCTTCCCGATCGCCTCGGTCAGGATTTCAGTGGTATCCTCCTCGGCGTCGCGGGTGTGGATGATCAACGGAAGCCCGGTCTGGCGCGCGGCGTCGATGTGCGCCGCGAACCGCTCGCGCTGTGCAGCGCGGTCGGACTTGTCGTAATAATAATCGAGCCCGCACTCCCCAATCGCGACCACCCTGGGGTGCTGCGATGCCTCGACCAGCACCGCGGCGCCGAGATCGGGATGAGCATCGGCCTCATGCGGATGAACGCCGACGCTGGCCCACACATCGGACTCGCGCTCCGCCACCGCGATGACGTCATTCCATTCCGACTGGCGGGTCGAAATGTTGAGGAAACCAGCGATTCCACGTGCCCGCGCCGAGACCAGCACTTCGTCCTGCCGTTCGGCGAGGCCGTCATAGACCAGGTGGCAATGGCTATCGATCAGCATCAGGCTGCGCCCTCCTCCTCTCCGAGATCGAGCCGGGGGAAGATCGGTGTCGGCTGGGTGATCGGGGTTCCATCGGCACCGCTGTCGATCAATGCGATAAGGTTGGCGGCCGATGCGGGAATGACCGGCGCTACGGCCTCGGCTAGCAAGCGCACCGCGACGACGATTGTGCCGAGCACCGCCGCCATCCGCTCCGGATCGGTCTTCTTGAGCACCCACGGCGCCTGGGCATCGACATAGGCGTTGCACGCGAACACCGCCGCCATCCAGGCCTCCAGCCCGGCCGAGAAAGCGAAACGGTCGAAATCGCGGCTGAGGCAGGCGCAACCGTCACGGACCGCTTCGAGCAGAACATGGTCATCCTCAGCATCGCCCGTTTCGGGGAGGATGCCGTCCAAATTCTTGAACACCATCGATAGGCCGCGCTGGGCGAGGTTGCCGAAGCTGTTGGCGAGCTCGCTGTTGACGCGATTGACGATCGCCTCGTGGCTGTAGCTGCCGTCCTGCCCGAAGCTGACCTCGCGCAGCAGGAAATAGCGCAGCGCATCGACGCCGTAGCGCGCCGCCATGTCCATCGGATCAACCGAATTGCCGGCGCTCTTGGACATTTTCTCGCCCGACTTGGCGAGAATGAAACCGTGACCGTAGACCTGCTTCGGCAGCGGCAGGTTGGCCGACATCAGGAAGGCGGGCCAATAGACGGCGTGGAAGCGGACGATGTCCTTGCCGATTAGATGGACGTCGGCCGGCCAGAAGCGGGCGAAATCGCCGTCCTGTTCTGGATAGCCGATCCCGGTCATGTAGGTGGTCAGCGCATCGACCCAGACGTACATCACGTGGGTAGGCGATCCGGGCACTTTTACACCCCAGTCGAAGCTGGTGCGCGACACGCTGAGGTCGCGCAGTCCACCCTCGACGAAGCGAAGCACTTCGTTGCGGCGGCTCTCGGGCTGGATGAAATCGGGATAGTCGCGATAGTAAGCCAGCAAGCGGTCCTGGTAGGCGGACAAGCGGAAGAACCAGCTTTCCTCCTTGGTCCATTCCACCGGCGTACCCTGCGGCGACAATTTCTCGCCGCCCTCCCCGTCGGTCAGTTCTTTCTCTTCGTAAAACGCTTCGTCGCGCACCGAATAATAGCCTTCGTAGCGATCGAGATAGAGATCGCCATTTGCCTCCATTGCCTTCCACAACGCGATACTGGCATCGTGGTGGCGCGGCTCGGTGGTCCGTACGAACGCATCATAGCTGATATTAAATTCTTCGCACATCTTACGGAAATAGTTAGACATCTCGCTTGCGAATTCGAGCGTATCGCGACCCTCTCCGCGCGCCGTCTGGGCCATTTTGAGGCCATGTTCGTCGGTCCCGGTAACAAGGCGAACGTCGCGGCCCTGTGACCGACGGAAGCGTGCCATCGCGTCGGCGGCGATCGCCTCATAGGCGTGGCCGATGTGCGGCTTGCCGTTGGGGTAAGATATTGCGGTGGTGATATAATAAGGCTCGCCCATGGCGGGGCCCTAACCGGACGCGCCTTCAGGGGCAACCGAGGCGAGGATCGTGCCTAGCTGGAAGATGGTTGCGCCCGGGTCGCAGGACAGACGCGGGGCGAGCTGGCAGGTCTCGCGCGCCCGCTTGTAAGCGTCAAGGGCGCGCAGGCGGGCCGGGCCATCCAACGTACGCACCTCCTCGGCGATCATCGTCGGTACGATCTGCAGGAAAGCGGCGTAGCGGTCGGTCGCCGCCTTGAGCGCGAGCGACTGGGCGAGTTTCGAGCGTCGTTCGTTGATCGGATCGCCGGACCGCATGATCGCCAGCGCCTGGTCGTGGAGCGGGCCGAGGTCGAGCGCCGCGTAGGACAGGGCTTTGCCCGGCGACCCCGAGGCCTGATGGATCAGGGCCGGAATCTTGCCCTGATCGATCCCCTGCTTGCCCAACACTGACGCCATGACGTCATCGCCAAGCGGTTGAAATTCCAGCTTTCTACAGCGCGAGCGGATCGTCGGAAGCAATCGCCCGGGGACATGGCTGACGAGCAGGAAAACGCACTTCGCGGGCGGCTCCTCGAGCATCTTGAGCAGGGCATTGGCGGCCGATGCCTCGAGATCGTCGGCGCAATCGATCACCACCGCGCGCCAATCCGACATTGCGGGCGTGACCGAGAACAGATCGCCCAGCTCGCGTACCTGATCGACACTGATATTGCGCTGGAGCGCGGTGCCGGTCTTATTCTCGATCCGCTCAAGCAGGCGGAAGTCGGGATGGCTACCGGCGTTGATCAGGTGTGCAGTCGGATGGGTTTCGGGAGTATCTATCCCCTCCCCGCCCGGCGGCGGTCCCGCGGCTTCGGCCAGCAGGCGCATCGCGGCGGCGCGGGCGAAACTTGCCTTGCCGAGGCCACGCGGACCGGTCAGCAACCAGGCATGGTGCATCGCCCCGCTACGCCAGGCGGTCAAGAAGCGCTCGATTGGGCGATCGTGACCCAAGATCATGGCAGCAGATCGCCGAGCGAATAGAGCAAGCGTGCGGTGACGGTGGCGGTGGGACCGGAGGCATCGACGAGTTTGACCCGCCCCGGCTCGCGCTCGGCCATGATGCGAAACCCGGCCTCGACCGCGGCATGGTATGAGGGCGGCCGCGAGCCGATGCGGTCGCCGAGGTGGCCGTCACGGTTTCGCGCGCGGGCGCCGGCTTCCAGATCGTCGAGCTGGAGGACGAGGGTGCGGTCGGGCAGGAAGTCCTGGCTACCGAAGCGATGCAGGTCGCGCACTGCGTCGATGCCGAGCCCGCCGGCTTCGCCCTGATAGGCCAGGCTGCTGTCGAGAAAGCGGTCGCTCAGCGCCCAGTCGCCGCGCTCGAGCGCCGGCTGGATGGTCTTTTCGACATGATCGGATCGCGCGGCGGCGAATAGCAAGGCTTCGGCGCGGGGATTCCAGCGGGTTTCATCCCCTTCCAACAGCAATTTGCGGATCGCTTCGGCGCCCGGACTCCCGCCGGGCTCGCGCGTGACGAGCAATGTCAGGCCGCGGCCGGTGAGCGCCTCGGCCAAGGCGGCGAGCTGGGTCGACTTGCCGACCCCTTCCCCACCTTCCAGGCTGATGAATCGGCCACGCGCCATTTCCCTAGCTCAGGCCATGCCGAACAATTGCTGCAGCCCAATCCAGATCCGGCCGAAGAAGCCGGCCTCACCAACCGCTTCGGCGGCGACCAGCGGCATCACCTGCTCGCCCGAATCGGCGGTGGTGACGACCAGATCGGCGATATGGTCACCCTTGTTGAAACCCGCCTTGATCGGTCCCTGATAGCGGACCTTCATGCCGGTTACCTTGGACAGCACACCAGCGGGTATGGTCACCGCCAGGTCGCGCGGGGCGACCAGGGCGACTTCGCTGTCGCTGCCCATCTGGACCTGCGCCGTGCCGACCGTCGCGCCAGCCTTGAACAAGGGCTTGGTCTGCCAGGCGTTGAAGCCCCATTCCATCAGCCGGACGGATTCGGCGATGCGATTGCCGTAGCTATCGACCCCGGCAACGACCATGATCAGGCGGCGGCCATTCTGCTCGGCCGATCCGGTGAAGCCATAGCCGGCTTCCTCGGTGTGGCCGGTCTTGAGCCCGTCGGCGCCCGCGACCTTGCCAAGCAGCGGGTTGCGGTTGGCCTGAACGATCGCCTGGCCGGAGCCGAGCGTCCTGCCCCAGGTGAAGCTCGTCCGTCCGTAAAATTGCTTGTATAGCTTGGGATGGTTCTGGATCTCGGCCCGCGCCAGCGTCGCGAGATCGCGCGCCGTGACATAGGTGCGGCCTTCGTCGGGCCAGCCATTCGAATTGCCGAAACGGCTACCGGTCAGGCCGAGCCGTTTGGCATTTTCATTCATGACGTTGGCGAAGGCTTCCTCGGTCCCGGCGATACATTCGGCCAGCACGACCGAGGCATCATTGCCCGACAGGACGACGATGCCGTAGAGCAGATTCTCGACGCTGACCTGCTCGCCGGGCGACAGGAACATGGTCGACCCCGCCTCAGGGCCATGCCATTTCTGCCACGTCTCAGGACGTACCGTGCACATCTTGTTCAGCGCCAGATCGCCTTTGT
>JBKJNP010000007.1:0-3736 GCA_046593565.1 Sphingomicrobium sp.
ATATGCCACGCGGCCTGTCATTCTTATCCAGCGCCACAAACGTAAACTCGCCGCTTGCCTCGGCGAACACTCTCTCCCCATCGCGCTCCCTTGCTTCGGCGTCGACCGCAATGGTCATCGAGCTTCGGCCCTGACGCATGAGGTCGGCATAGACGGAAATTTCGTCGCCGACCGTCGGCGCGCCGGTGAATTTGAGCGCGTCAGCGGCGACGACGACGCATTTGCCCTTCGCGTGGCGCGAGGCGAGGCTGCCGGCGGCAAGCGCCATCTGGCTCATCAGCCAGCCGCCGAACACCCCGCCATAGGGATTAGTGTCGGTCGGCATTGCCGTAACGCGGATCAGGGGGATGCGGTCCGTCAAACCTGGCTGCTCAGTTGCTGTGCCAGTTGAAGAACAACCGGAACGCCAGCGCCGAGCCGAGGAACGTCGGGATCGAGAAGAGGAAACCGGGCGACCCGGTGATCGGGCGGATCGTGCCGTAAGCGGTCCAGTTGTTCATCCACACCCCGCCCGAGCCGCCGAGCGCCATGGGCAAAGTGAAGGCGAGGATTGCGCCGATGATCAATGCCGTGAACCATTTCATGTCAGGCCACCATTGTTAGGGGGTTTTCGACCAACGCTTTGAACACCTTCATCAGTCTCGCGCCATCGGCGCCGTCGATCGCGCGGTGGTCGAAGCTGCCGGTCGCCGACATGATGGTCGCGATCTGCAAGCTATCGTCGATCACATAGGGCCGCTTCTCGCCGGCGCCGATCGCCATGATCATCGCCTGCGGCGGGTTGATCACCGCCTCGAACTGCTTGATCCCGTACATGCCCATGTTGGACAGGCTGGCGGTGCCGCCCTGATATTCGGCGGGCTGCAATTTGCCCTCCTTGGCGCGGGCCGCGAGGTCGTGCATTTCGGTCGAGATTTTCGAAAGAGATTTCTCATCGGCACCGCTGACGATCGGGGTAATCAGGCCGCCGGTTATGCTGACCGCGACCGAAATGTCGGCGCGGCTATATTTGATCAATGTATCGCCGGCGAAGCTGACGTTGCATTCGGGTACTTCGATCAGCGCCACGGCGAGCGCCTTGATCAGCATGTCGTTGACGGAAAGCTTGATCCCGCGGCCGGCGAGACCGGCGTTGATCTCGCTGCGGAGCTTGAGCAGGCGATCGAGCTGGATATCGACCGTCAGATAGATGTGCGGGACCTGCTGCTTCGACTCGGTCAGGCGGCGCGCGATCGTCTTGCGCATGTTGCTGAGCTTGACGATTTCGTGCGGAATGTCCCCGGGTTCGACCGGCGCGGCCTTGGCGGCAGGAGCGGCGGCGGCGGGCGCGGATTTGACGCCGCCAGCGCCTTCGCCAAGGTCGGCGCGGACAATCCGGCCTCCGGGCCCGCTGCCAGTGAGCGACGCGAGGTCGATCCCCTGCGCTTCGGCGAGGCGACGGGCGAGCGGGCTGGCCTTGATTCGGTCGCCAGTGTCGGCTTTGGGCGCGGGCGCGGATTGCGGCGCAGCGGGCGGGGTTTCACCCCCGCCTTTCGCCGGCGGTGCCGGGTCGGGCTTGGGCTCTTCCTTCTTGGGCGCCGGAGTCGCATCGGCCTTGGGGGCGGGCGCATCGACTGCCTCGCCTTCGCCGCTCATCAGCGCGATCGGGGTGCCGACTTTGACACCGTCGCTGCCCTCGGCGATCAATATCTTGCTGATAATGCCCTCGTCGACCGCTTCGAATTCCATCGTCGCCTTGTCGGTCTCGATCTCGGCCAAGAGGTCGCCCGACTTGACCGTATCGCCTTCCTTGACCAGCCATTTGGCGAGCGTCCCCTCCTCCATCGTCGGCGACAGTGCAGGCATTTTGAGTTCGATCGGCATGGGGCGTCCCGGCTGGATATGGTGCAAAGTTACAAACGCCAAAGCATGGCTCTCGGTCAAGGGCCGCTTGCCATTGCAGGGGGATTCGCGCAGCACATTGGCCATGAACGGGGCCCCCGAAGAGAAGCGCACCTACCTGGTGGTGATCGACGACAGCCCGGAGGCGCGCACGGCGCTGCATTTCGCTGCGCGCCGCGCCGCCAAGACCAATGGCGCGGTCGAGGTGCTGGCGGTGGTCGAGCCGCAGGACTTTGTCCAATGGGGCGGGGTCCAGGCGGCGATCGAGGAAGAACAGCGCCTGCGGATCGAGGCTAGCGTTGCGGCGTCGGTCGGCGAGATCGTCGATGCGGCGGGTATCCAGCCCAACATCATCGTCAGTCCGGGCGACCCGGTGGCGGCGGTGCGCGGGCTGATCGGCACCCGCAGCGATATCGCCGCCCTGGTGCTGGGGGCTGCGGCGTCGGGCAATCCCGGCGTGCTGGTGGCCAATTTCACCGGCACCGATGCGGGCAAATTGCCGTGCCCGGTGATGATCATTCCGGGTGGTCTAAGCGACGAGCAATTGGAGCGGTTGAGCTAAAGCGCTTTCGTCAGGATTTCTGCCAGTGCCACGCAGCCCGCCTCATCCTCGGCGTCGAAGCGAGCATGATCGGGGCTGTCGAGGTCGAGCACCGCGATCAGCTCGCCATCCCTGACAATCGGCACGACCAATTCGCTGTTCGAGGCGCTGTCGCAGGCGATGTGACTGGGGAAGGCGTGGACATCGTCGACGCGTTGGACCGCAAGCGTCGAGGCGGCGGTGCCGCACACGCCTTCACCGAACTTGATGCGGATGCAGGCGGGGCGGCCCTGGAATGGACCCAAGACGAGCTCGCCGCCCACATTGCGGTAAAAACCGGCCCAGTTGAGCCCGGGCAGCGTTTCCCAGATCAGCGCGGCGACGTTGGCCATGTTGGCGATGGGATCAGGCTCGCCATCGGTCAGACCGCGCACCGCAGAGGCGAGGTCGCTGTACATGGTCGCCTTGTCGGCGGGGTCGATCTTGTAGTCGTACATCAGTAATCCGTCACTTTCCCGCGGCCCGCCTTGACCACCGCCCTGCCCTTTTTGGTGTCGACCCGCCGCGCCTTGGCCGCACGGCTCGGCTTGGTCGGGCGGCGCTTGGCCTGCACAATATGGGCCTCGGCAATCATTTGTGCCAGCCGGATGCGTGCATCCTCGCGATTGGCCTCCTGCGAGCGGAAGCGGCGGGCGGTGATGATCAATTCGCCGCCGAGCGTCATCTTGCTGCCGGCAATGACCTTCAGCCGTTGATACACATGCGGCTCGAGGCCGAGGCGATAGACGTCGACCCTGAGCTGGCAGGCAGTGGCGACCTTGTTGACATTCTGCCCGCCCGGCCCGGTCGCGGCGAGGAATTTCTCGCTCAGCGCATCCTCGGGCAGATGGACGTCGCCCGGTGTCACGGCAGCAGGTCCAGCCAGCGGCCGAACCGCTCGGGCACCGGCGCGGTGACGTCGATCGGCTCCTTCGGCTCGCGCGGAAGGCTTATCCGCCAGGCATGGAGCAACAGGCCGCTGTCGGGCAGCACCATGTCGCCAGGCTCGTCATCGTCGTCGGCGCGGCAATAGACCGGATCGCCGACGATCGCGGCGCCGAGGCCGCGGGCGGCGTGGACTCGGATCTGGTGGGTTCGGCCGGTCGAGGGGCGGAACTCGACCAGGCTCTGGCCATCGATTGATCCGATCCGGCGCCAGCGAGTGACCGCCTGCTTGCCGCCATCTTCGACCACCATCCGCCAGCCGCGCGCTGCCGAGGAGCGCTTGGCGACGGGCAGGTCGATCACGCCTTCTTCGCCCGATGTCTCTCCGTC
>JBKJNP010000021.1:0-2978 GCA_046593565.1 Sphingomicrobium sp.
AAGCCAGCTCCAGAAACCCTTGGTCTGCGGACGCTTGTTCATATCAAACCCCTGTTTTTCGACGTGCGAATCACATCGGCACAGGAAGACATTAACCTTAATCCATATGGTTATCAAACGATTCACTATGTCTCTTAAGAAATAACGTTCGACGTTAGCGTCGACAGTGGTCGAGATGGATCGAATTTCATGGTGGTGAAAGCGTAAGGGACGAGCGTTCGTCGCCCGGTGACCGATGCGCGACGGACAGCGCCCGTTCTCTGCTTCTTGATTGTCGGAGGGGTATCCGAAACCTAAGCAGCGCTGCGTTTGCGCTCGCTGTTCATCCGGCGCACCAGTTCGTCGAAGCTCATCGGGCGACCGACGATGAAGCCTTGGGCGACATCGCATTCCATGTCGCGCAACTGCTCAAGGCTCAGAGGATCTTCGACGCCTTCGGCAACGACCGTTCGGCCGAGCGAATGGGCCAGCGCAATGGTCGACTGGACCATGATCAGGTCGGAACGATTGTCGCGCATCGTCTTGATGAAGCTCTGGTCGATCTTAATCTCGGTCGCCGGCATTTTCTTGAGATAGTCGAGCGTCGACAGGCCGGTGCCATAATCGTCGATCGCGATCCGGACCCCGAGGTCGCGCAACCGGTTGAGCAGGTCGATTCCGTTGCCGGTGCCCGAAATGGCGGCGGTTTCGGTCAATTCCAGGGTCAATTTGTCGGCATTGAGCCCGTGGCGACCGAGTACCGTCGCGACCCGCTCGGGCAGGCGGCGATCGTTGAGCATGCGCGCCGACAGATTGACCGCGATGCCGAAATCATAGCCCTGGCGTACCAATTGGGCGGTTGCGCCGATCGCCTGGTCGAGCACGAAATCGGTCAGCTTCTCGATCCGGTCACTTTGTTCGGCGGCGGTGACGAATTCAGTCGGGCTGATCGGGCCTTTCTCGGGGTGGGTCCAGCGCGCCAATGCCTCGGCACCGACCGTCCGGCCAGTCTTGAGATCGAGCTTGGGCTGGTAGGCGATCCACACCTGGCCATCGTCGATCGCGGTGTCGAGCTGCGACAGTAGCGACAGGCGCCACGGCACTTCCTGGAGCCGTGCCGGGTCATGGAACTTCCATTTCAGTGCTTCGCCATCGGCTTCGTCGGCCGCAACCAACGCGCTGCCCAGGCGGCTCGTTACCGATCGGCTGCTGCCGACCTCGACCCCGAAGCTCAATGCCACATCATAATTGATCCCCGCGACGCGAATGGGCGAGCGGAACAAGGCGTGCAGCGCATCGAGATGGTTGGCGAATGGCATGCCCTTGTCGCCGAACCAGGCAAAGATGCCCTCGTCGCCCTGGAAAATCACCCGCTGGCGGTCGCCAAGGCCGAGCCGGGCGACGATCTGTTCGACGAACTGCTTTTCGCCCGCCGCATCCAAGGTCGACGCGATTTCGGCGTAATTGTGCACGCGTACGGCGACCAGCGGCAGGTCGCGCCCGTTCGTGTCGGCGGAAAGCGCGGCGAGGTTGGGAAGCCCGGTCAAGGCATGCACCAGTCCGCGCGAGCGCGACCGCGCCCAGGCAAGACGCGACGCGATGGCGGCAATCAAGAACAGGCCGGCGGTTACGTCAACGAACACCAGTTGGGCTTCTAGCAAGGCCGGAATCACCATTAAAGTGATAGCTCCGGTGCCAAGCAACGCCGTTCGGCAGCGCAGCAAACACGCCACACTCGCGACCAGCGCCAGCAACAGCGCGGGAATCCAGCCCAAGTCGATTGGTTGTCCCGACTTAAGCGTTTCCGCGCCGAGAATATGGAGAAGCGCCCCAGGCTGCTTTCCTCTGCCGGGAACTGTAAACTGGTCGCCGAGTTGCACTGCAGATGTGCCGAACACAACGGTTTTGCCGCGTACGCGTGACGGATCCACTCGGTCTGTAATCAGGTCTGCGGCGCTGATCCGCGGTACGCTGTCGACATCGAAACTGTAGTCGACTCGAAACTGCTGGTCGGCGGGACCGGAGATTCCAGCGATGCTGGCGGCAAGCGAGGGCATGACGTTTCCCTCGAACGTCGTCGCTCGGTTTTGCTTCCACACCGCCCCCTGCCAATTGTAGCGCAAGGCGATTGACGCAACTTCGGCATCCTTCGAAATTGCTGAAAGAGGCAGGCCTTGATTCAGCTTGCCGTCGTCTTCTCCAAGCCTGGTCTGGGCACCCAAGGTGACCTTTCCTGAACGTCTGATCGCCTCGGCCAGAGCCTTGTCATCGGCCGGAGTGCTCGGACCAGTATAGAGCAAATCGATGACAATATGTTTGGGGTTCATTCGGTCGATCGCGTCGATCACTTCGGCTTGCTTGGCGCGAGGCCACGGCCAGCTATCGATTTGGCGAAGACTTTTTTCATCTACTTCGACCAGCACGACGTCGCCGCTGACCGGTTGCTGATGCAGGCTATTGCGCGCCATCCGCATCACGTCTTCGATCGGCTCGCCGAATTCGGCCAACCCGAACAGCAACGCGAGCGCCAGCGGCCACCACAGCAGCTTGAGCCGCTGGCGGAGCGATTCGGTCGCGATTGGCGCACTTGCGGGCACGATTTTCCCTTCTGTCCCCCTCATGCGCGGGAAAAGGTTATCAAATCGGAAACCTTGCGTTAAATTGGCCGAATTAACCGTCTTGGCGGGGCGATGCGGTGGGACGAAATGCCGCTGTCCTATTGACCCTGGTCTGTGCCATGCAGTGGCCATGTCGTGGTGCTTCACCCCTGTTTGCAAGTCCGCGGTCCGTTCGGCAATGCTGCATGGTGCGCCGGCAGGCATCGAAGAATGCGCCGGCAAACATGCGTTTTCACTGCGAACATTGGGAACATTCGCCAGGTTAAAGGAGGACTGATGGACTTTCTCTCGATCCTTTCGATCTTCGTCTTGGCCTGTTTCGTCGGCTATTTCGTGGTGTGGTCGGTGACCCCGGCGCTCCACACCCCGCTGATGGCGGTG
>JBKJNP010000055.1:0-4072 GCA_046593565.1 Sphingomicrobium sp.
CAGCGATGTGCCTTCATCCGTGCATATGCCGCGAGTCGATCCTCGCCGTCGATCGCGGCGCGGCCCTCGCTTTCGGTCAGCGACACCACGCCCCACGGCGCGGACCACCAGGCGACGATCCGCGGGCTATCCTCGCCCGGCTCGACCAGCACCAATTCGGTCGATCCGCCGCCGATGTCGAAGATCAGCGCCGGGCCGTCGCCGGGTTCGAGCAATTTGTGGCAGCCGAGCACCGCCAGCCGCGCTTCCTCCTGCGGGGCGATGATCTCCAGCGCGATCCCGGTCTCCTCGCGCACCCGCTCGATGAACTCGCGCCCGTTGACCGCGCGGCGGCAGGCCTCGGTCGCGACCGAACGCGCAATCGAGACGTGGCGGCGTCGGAGCTTGTCGGCGCACACCGCAAGCGCCGAGACCGATCGGTCCATCGCGTCCTGCGACAATTTGCCCGAGGTGCCGAGCCCCTCGCCCAGCCGGACAATGCGCGAGAATGCGTCGATGATGGTGAAGCTGTCGCCGGTCGGCCGGGCGATCAGCAGGCGGCAATTGTTGGTCCCGAGATCGACCGCGCCATAGGTGTGGCGCTGCGGTTTCCGCCACTGCGGGATTTCTGCCGGAGCCGCCGACCCGCCCGCAATGGCTGGCGGCGGCGTGGTGGCGTCACGATCCGCCATGTCCAAACGCCTATCTATCCTTGGCCGCCGGCGCATAGCCAGCGGCTGACTTGGCGCCTGTTTAACGGAGATTAGCCCTCTCGCGCAACCGCGGCCCGGTAATACCGGCGACGGCGCCGCCAAAGTTGACAGCGGCGGACGCGCTTCCTACTTGGCGCCCTGCTCTGCCCGATCGTCTAATGGTAAGACAACGGACTCTGACTCCGTTAATCGAGGTTCGAATCCTCGTCGGGCATCCAGCCTTCCCACCTCTGCGCGTCCGCCCTAAAGTTGTCCGATGAAAGTCATTGGCAGTTACGTCAGCCCCTATGTCCGCAAGGTGCTCGCCTGCCTCGAATTGAAGGGCCTGGCGTACGCAATCGACCCGATCACGCCCTTCTTCGGCAATGACGAATTCACGGCGCTAAGCCCGCTTCGGCGGATCCCGGTGCTGATCGATGGCGATGTCGTGTTGAGCGACTCCTCGGTCATCGCCGCCTACATTGACGAAAGCTATCCGACACCGCCGCTCCTTCCCGACGCGCCCGCGGATCGAGCACGCTCGCGCTGGTTCGAGGAATATGCCGACACCAGGCTCGGCGACGTGTTCATCTGGGGGCTATTCTATCCGCGCTTCGTCGCGCCGATCGTGTTTGGCGAGCCGGTCGACGAGGCGCGGATCGAAAGGACGCTAAGCCACGATGCGCCGCGCGAATTAGACTATCTTGAGCGCGAATTGCCCGCCGATGGATACATCGCAGGCGGTTTCGGCCTGGCCGACATCGCGGTCGCCAGTTTCTTCCGCAACGCATCCCATGTCGGGTTCGAGATCGACACCGGCAAATGGCCCCGCACTGCGGCTTATGTGACCCGCGCGCTCGCCCAGCCGGTGTTCGAGAAATTGCTGCGGTTCGAGAAAATCCAGCTCGGCACCTCGATTGCCGGTCGGCGCCAGGCGCTGATCGATGCGGGGGCGCGGCTGACCGACGAGACGCTGGGCGAACGCACGCCCCGCAAGGGCATTATGCCGCTTTAGGCCTGGGTCCCCGCGATCCAATGCTCGATGCGGGTCTTGAACGAGCGCCGCGAGGGGATGAAGCCGGGCTCGCCCAGTTGACCATCCGCCGCCTCTTCATGGTCGTCCATGCCATCGTAGATCAACAGGTTGGACGGCAGCTTGGGCCGCAGCGTTTCGCGACCGCGCATCACATCCTCGGCCATCGCCAGCGTCTTGTGGACATCCTCGGCGGTGAACGGTTTGAGCAGGCAGCCAAGCGCCAGATCGGGCATCGGGAAACCGGGCGACTTGCCGGTCACGAACAGGCACGGAATGTCGTAATCGCCCAATCGCACCGCAACCGAAAAGCCGGTCGATCCGCGCGCCAGCTGGAGGTCGACCAAAGCAAGATCGGGATTGTGAACCTCGGCCGCCGCGACCGCGCTGTCGAGATCGTCGGCCCGGGCGACCACGCGATAGCGCGGATTGTCCTCGACCAGATATTTGAGCGTCGTCGCCAATTGCGCATCGTCTTCGACAATCAGGATCTTCAGCACCGCTTCGCCCTCCCGGTTATCAGGAAAAACCCAATCACTGGAAGGGGATGCTCGCGCATTCACGCGAACATGCGAATCCCATGCTTACCCGATTAACGACAGGAGGAATCTATTTCGCGACGGGCCGAGGGAACCGGGCCGATTACGACCGATAAAAGATGTGTGCGCCGATCTTTTCGACCCGCGTCAGGCGCTTGCCCCAGCCCGGCGCGACATAATCGGCGTGATACCATAGCACGTCGGTCGGCAGGCTGGCGCTGGCATTGGCGACCGCGATGCGGGCGATCGACTGCGCCTTGCGCCAGGCGGCACAGGCCGGGTCGATGCGCGGGAACTGGCCGCCACGGACGAAGCTGAACTGCGCCTTCTGCTTGACCACCCCGCACCAATCGGTCGGATAGCGGCCCGAGGCAGCGCGATTGATGACCACGCGGGCGACCGCGAGTTGGCCTTCCAGCGGCTCGCCCATGCTCTCGAAATAGACTGCGGTCGCGAGGCAGCGCTGCTGCTCGTTGAGCGCGGCGCCGGTGGCATAACGCTCGACCATCTGGCCGAGGTCGGGCCTTGCGGGCGCGGCGGCGGCGGTGATCGCGCGGATCGCGGGGTTGAAACTGCTCATGATCGTCTGCGGCGGCTGGGCCGCAATCAGGCGCTGGAGGGCGGGGGCATTCTGGCCGAAGGCCTGGGTCGATCCGCCGACCAGGGCCAAGGTAATGAACATCGCCGCGGCCAGGCCGCGACGGTTGAAAGATTTGAACAAGGTGTCGTCCTAAAAAGCGGTCAGCCGGCACGAGCAGCCTGGGTGTCAGGTTGCGTAGCTGCTCGGTCGGTCTGGCCGTCTTGCACGGGGGCGGCGCCAGGCGCTTCACCCACTCGCTGTTAAAATTGCTGCACCTGCACATAAAGCAACGGACCGTTGCCGCAACGAAGAGTCGTTGAGTCGAGCCGCCAGCGGGTTGGATAACCGGAACATTGGGAAATTTCTCGGATTTCCAACAAAAATCTTGCGGTCGGAGGCGCGAAACGCTCTACCATTCCTTGCGCGCACGGAGGAAGATATGGCCCATTGGCTGCTGAAATCGGAACCCGGAACCTATAGCTGGGACGATCTGGTGCGCGACCGCGGCACCGACTGGGACGGGGTGCGCAACAATGCCGCGCGGCTCCACCTCCGTGCGATGAAACCCGGCGACGAGGTCTTGTTCTACCACAGCGGCGCCGACCGCGCATTGGTCGGCATCGCCCGCATTGCCGGCCCGCCCGAGCCCGACGGACCAGACGGGGCGTGGGTCAAGCTGCGGGTCGAACCGGTTCGCCCCCTGCCCCGCCCGGTGACGCTGGCCGAGATCAAGGCGGAACCCGCCCTCGCCAAAATGGAACTGATCCGCCAGTCGCGGCTGTCGGTCAGTCCGGTTCGGGCGGAGGAGTGGGCGAAGGTGCTGGCGATGGCGGAGTAAGGACCCGGTCATCCTGAGGAGCGGCTGAGCCTGCCGAAGACGCGTCTCGAAGGGCCACCCTTTCCTCAAACTCCACCAACGCCGCCGGTCTCTCCGCCCCGGCCAGCATCCACGGCGCCTCCCCTTCGACGAACGGCACAAATTCGGTCAGCGACGTCGCCGGCTCCAGCTCGCCGAGATACGCCAGCGCGCCTTCGCTTACCCGCACGAAACTCTCCCCCGGATCGTCCGCCACGGCGAGCATTTCTGCGTCCCCGCCCGCACCGATCGCCTCATCCGCCGCCCGGGCCCGCGCCGCGCACGCCGCCAAAGCCGCCGCGATCGCCGCTTCCGCCTCGGGATCGAGCTCGACCCCCTCGAACCCGCCCAGCAACGCCGCCGCTTCCTCGCCACTCGCTCCGTTCGTCCCGA
>JBKJNP010000168.1:0-3046 GCA_046593565.1 Sphingomicrobium sp.
ATGGCGACGATGGCCGTCCCGAGGGGCTGGCCGGCGACAAGAAGGTAATCGTCGCCATCTCGCGCGGCGGATTCTACGACGACGGCAATGCCATGGAGCATGTCGAGACCTACCTCCACGGAATGCTCGGCTTCCTCGGCATCACGCCGAAGTTCGTCCATGCCGACGGGATAGCGGTCGGCCCCGAACAGCGCGAAGCCGGGATCGCGAATGGCTTGAGCGAGGTTGTGGCGCTGGCCGCCTAGTAAACGCCGCGCCAATCGGGTCGGTCGATAATTCATTTGGCTGAGGTGTCTGTGCATCGCTAGTCTTCGACGATCGAGGAGAATGCGATGCATAAGCTGATGATATTGGCCGGCCTGCTCGTCGCGGGCTGCGGGTCGGAGAGGCCCCAAGAACCGGCGGAGGGGCGATCGACTCCGCCGGTTTCAGAAACCACGGCGAGCGCGGCGTCATCCAGCGCATGCAATATCCTGACGCAGGCCGATGCCGAAGCCGCGCTTGACTACCCCGTGTCGCGCCGTAACGATGCCGGCGGTGGCGGGCTCGACATTTGCCGATACGGTTATGAGGGCGAAACGATGGATCGCGGCAATGTCTCGGTGACCGTTCAACCGGTCGATATCGCGACATTGAAGCAGGCCGTCACCGCGAGCGGCACCGTCTTCGAGCCGGTACCGGGGCTGGGCGACGAAGCCTATTACTCGCGTGAGGCCGGGCTGTATGTCGGGAAGGGTAGCCGCACGGTGATCTACCGGCTTGGCAAAGGCGGATTAAGGGATGCCCGGGAAGCCACCATCGCGTTGGCCCGTGCCACCGCCGGAAAGCTTTAGCGGTTACGCACAGCGCGCGCCTCGACCGTGTGACCGATGAGGTCGGCGCGGTGGCGCTGCTCGCCGTGGGTGATGTCGGTCAGGCCGAGCGCGTGGAGCTGCTCGGCGAGCGCGGCCATCTGATCGGTTGATCGGGCGGCGGTCAGAAGCGCCGCCTGACGATCACGGTGGGCGGCGATTTCGGCGTGGAGATGCGTCGCGGTGGCAACCAGCTCGTCGCGGCGGTGATCGTAGGTTTCACACAAGCTTTGGTGGACATTAATGAGCATCGCCTGGTCGGTGGCGATGGGCGCGCGGTCGGCGACGGTCTTCAGGCCAGCGTTGAACTCGGCCGTGCTGCGCGCCGAGAGCGAGACCAGATCCATGTCGATCAGGAAGTCGGCGTCGGCGATGCTCTTCGCGGTATCGCGCGCGACCGAGCCTTCGGCCGCGTGCATCGCAAATCGCAGGCGGCCGCCGGGAGCGAGGATCCGCGCCACTTCGGGCAGCGAGCGCGACAGGTCGCTATATTCCACGCCATATTGGCTGACGATCGCGTCGATGCTGGTGTCGGGCAGGGGCAGCGCCTCGACCGGGGTGCTGGCGAGGAAGGTGATCTGCGCGAGCTCGGCGCGGTTCTGCGTAACGAACGCGGTCGGCTCGACCGCAGCGAGGTCTGCGCCAGTGACCGCAAGGCCTTTTCCTGCCGCGACCGCCAGGACCGCGATCGCGCCATTGCCGGTAGCGAGGTCGAGCAGGCGCGCGCCATCCGGCAATTCTGCGAAAAACGCGCGCCAGCCGTCGGCAACCGGCGGCCCGTAATTGGGCGCATTTGGCGCGGCGTGGAACGAGGACAAGCGGTCGTAGCGCCAGAAGCTGTCCCACGCGGGATCGGCCTCAGGCTGCTTATTCAACTCAGCAGCCGCAGCGGGTTCTCGATCAATTTCTTCATCGCCTGGAGGAAATTTGCCGCGTCCCAGCCGTCGACCACGCGGTGATCGCAGGAGAGCGACAGGTTCATCAGCTTGCGCGCTTCGAGCTCGCCGTCGACGATGACCGGCATTTCGCGGACCTTGTTGACCGCGATGATCGCCACTTCGGGGCGGTTGATCACCGGAGTCGAGGTGACCCCGCCCATCGGGCCGAGCGACGACAAGGTGATGGTCGAGCCCGAGAGCTCGTCGCGCGCGGCCTTGCCGGTCTTGGCGGCATCGGCGAGGCGCGCGATGTCGCGGGCGAGGGTCCACACGCTCTTCGATTGCGCGTCGCGGATCACAGGGACCATCAGCCCGCCGGGGGTCTGCGTCGCCATGCCAAGGTGCATCGCGCCGTGGCGGGTAAGCGACATATTGTCGTCGTCGAAGGTGGCGTTGAGCATCGGCCAGGCGACCAGTGCCTTGCCCATCGCGGTGATCAGGAACGGCAGCAGGGTGAGCTTGGGATTGTCGCCGCGGTCGCGGTTCATCATCGCGCGCGTGTCCTCGAGCTCGGTGACATCGAACTCCTCGACCAACGTGAAATGCGGGATGCGGCGCTTGGCCTCCTGCATATTCTCGGCGATCTTGCGGCGCAGGCCGACGACCTTGGTGGTTTCGTCGGGGCGCGCGGCGGTGCTGCCGTGGCTGACGCTGCCGCCGTGGTAGAGCAAGTAAGCGTCGAGGTCGGCGTGGCGGACACGGTCGGATGCAGTCTTCACTTCGGCGAGGTCGATCCCCAGGTCGCGGGCCCGCTGGCGGACGGCGGGGGAGGCGAGGGTCTTTGATTGGGAAGGGCCACCAGAACCGTTTGTCGCGAGCGTAGTCGAGGGACGTTCTTGCGGCGCGGCAGGTGACTCGACTTCGCTCGACACAGACGGTTTTTGTTTTTCTGGTGTCTCTTCAATGGCGATTGTCGGAAGCGCTTTTTCCTGAGCCTGCGTCGGCACTTCGGCGCCATCGGCCAGCACCTGCT
This sequence comes from Sphingomicrobium sp., assembly GCA_046593565.1. Lineage (GTDB taxonomy): Bacteria > Pseudomonadota > Alphaproteobacteria > Sphingomonadales > Sphingomonadaceae > Sphingomicrobium. The sequence continues at coordinate 2,763 of JBKJNP010000168.1, forward strand.
CCTGCTTTCTCTCGGCCGCGCTCGCATCACCAGCCGTCTCAATCTCGACCAGCACGCTGCCGATCGCGATTTGGTCGCCGACTTCGCCGGCCAGTTTGATCACCTTGCCTGCGACCGGGCTCTCCATTTCGACCGTCGCCTTGTCGGTCATCATGTCGGCCAAAGCCGCGTCTTCCTCGATCATGTCGCCGAGTTTGACGTGCCACGCGACGATCTCGGCCTCGGCAATGCCTTCGCCAATATCGGGAAGCTTGAATTTGTAGACGCTCATGCGGCCATGACCT
>JBKJNP010000148.1:0-7403 GCA_046593565.1 Sphingomicrobium sp.
AGGGAATACGGCACGAGGCCGAACGGTTGCGCGACGAATAAGCCAATAGCACCGGCGCTTCGAAGCCGGGGACGAGGCGCTTGTAGCTGTTGGTGGTCGGGTTGGTGAAGGCGTTCAGCGCGCGGGCATGCTTGATCACCCCGCCGATGAAATAGAGCGCCATTTCCGACAGGCCGGCATAGCCATTGCCGGCGAACAATGCCTTGCCGCCTTTCCAGATCGACATGTGGGTGTGCATCCCGCTGCCATTGTCCCGCGCGATCGGCTTGGGCATGAAGGTCGCGGTCTTGCCATAGGCCTGGGCGACCATGTGGACGACATATTTGTAGACCTGCATGCGGTCGGCGGTTTCGACCAATTTGCCATAGGTCAGGCCAAGCTCATGCTGGGCAGCGGCGACCTCGTGGTGATGCTTGTCGCACGGCAGGCCCATCTCGAGCATGGTCGAGACCATTTCGGCGCGAATGTCGCCGGCGCTGTCGACCGGCGCGACGGGGAAATAGCCACCCTTGGCGCGCGGCCGGTGGCCCAAATTTCCGCCTTCATATTGGCGCGACGAATTGCCCGGCAGCTCGATATCGTCGAGCGCGTAGAAGCTGGTGGCGTAACTGTCCTCGAAGCGGACGTCGTCGAACATGAAGAATTCGGCTTCGGGGCCGACGAACACGGTGTCCCCGACGCCGGTCGCCTTGAGATAGGCTTCGGCGCGGGTCGCGGTCGAGCGCGGGTCGCGGTTGTAAAGCTCGCCGGTCGAGGGTTCGACGATGTTGCACACCATGATCATCATCGGGGTGGCGGAAAAGGGATCAACATAGGTTGCCGTGAGGTCGGGCTTGAGGATCATGTCGCTCTCGTTGATCGCCTTCCAGCCTTCGATCGAGCTGCCGTCGAACATGAAGCCGTCGGTCAGCATATCCTCGTCGATCGCGCCGGCGACCATGCTGAGATGGTGCCATTTGCCCTTGGGGTCGGTAAATCGAAGGTCGACCCACTCGATTTCCTGATCTTCGATCGCCTTCAAAATCTTCGCTGCTTCGCTCGCCATGACCGCTGTCCCTTGATTTGAGAATCGGAAAGCGACCCCCGGCCGCCGTTGGGCAAGGCGATGGTCTGGGGCGGGGGTGAGAGTCACGGGTCTGGTGAAGATTTCACGTTGGAGGGCGGACGATTGGGCGTGCGATGCGCCGGAACCGAACAAAGTGAACACTACGTCCCCCCTTGATGACGCCTGTTCCTGGCCCTTGTCTCGTCGTCCCACGTTTGTTGGTCGATCGTGCGATGAATCGTCAGTGGCGCGCGGACAGGGCGGGCAACTCCGAGGTCGTCGGCTGTTGCATCCTCCATCATGTGGTGGAACGCTTCGGCCAGGCTCCGCGCGGCGCCATCGGGAGCACGCTGGCTGACCGAATGATCGCGCCATTTGCCGTAGCGCGCCGGCTCGCGGTAGCGCAGCAGGAACATCGCCGCTCGATCGTTGTAGTAGCGCCGTTCGCCGACTTGCTCGCCCTTGTAGAATATCGGCCGTGCCGTGCCGTTGATCGTCCGACTGAAAAATGCGTCTTCGAGGCATTGGATGGCGACATCGAGCGCCGCGTCCCATGCGATGCGGAAGCTGGTGGCGTCGCTCCGGGTGCGCAACGCATAAGCCGAGGTCCGCCCCATCCCGACCCGCGAACATGCTTCATCGACGCAGCCGCACGCGGCAAGCGCGTCGATGAACGCGGCCTGGCGTTCGGCATTCCACCCATCGTGGCGGGCGCGGATGGCAATTGGTTTGAATGGAGGATTGCGCGGCTTCGGCGATCCGGGAGTTTTTGGTGAGATGTGTTTTCTTTTCATGAACCGATATGGAACATAAGCGAGGTAAATAGGACAGGGTTTTTTTGCTTTTTTTTGCTCCTCCTCCGTGGGGGAGGTAGCAGCCGCAAGCTGACGGAGGGGTTCGGACGGCGCTAACCCCTCCGTCGTTTCGCGACAACTCCCCCAGGGGGAGGTGCGGAGGAGTCTACTTACTGATAATCGACCTGGACGTTGACGGTGCCGCTGTAGAGGCCGTCGCCGGTGGTCGGGGTCAAGGTGATCGACCCGCCGATGGTGAAATTCACGCCGTTGGCGCCGCTGTTGGTGAAAGTGATCGAACTCGGGCCGGTCAGCGACATCAGCAGGGTTGCGCCGTTGACCGCATTGGTCAGGCTGGAGGCGGTCTTGATGATCGTCACAGTGGTGCTGTTGGTGCCGCGCAGATTGTAGGTGGGCACGCTGGTCGCGCCCGAGCAGATCAGTTGCGGGGTGCCGCCGCAATCGCGGATGTTGCTGGTGCTGAGCGAGATCGTGCGGTTGGCGGTCAGTCCATTGAGAATGATGGTGCCGAAATTCATCGTACCGGTGGCGGTGAAGGTGAGCGGCTTGATGACCTTGGCGCGGACCTCGACCGGCGCGGTAACGCTGACCGGCGCGGCGAGGGCCGGCGCGGCGGTGGTGATAGCGATGATCGCGATAAGCAGCTTGCGCATTCGGGTCCGTTCGCTGGGTCGGACCGGGGCTAGCGCATTGCGGTTACCGCATCGTTAACCATGGTCCCTCGATCCCTCGACTACGCTCGGGACGAACGGAGATCGGTGCTCAATAGGCCCGGCGTTGCGCGGCGATCAGCATGCGCAGCAGCATGGCGACGGGGCGCGGCACACCGACTTTCCCCTCAAGCCACAGGCTGACCGTCGAGCGGCTGACCCCGATCGCGGCGGCGAGGTCGCTCTGGGTGCGATAGCCGAGGCGGCGCATCGCGGCGCGAAGCTCGTCGGGCGACAGCGAGGCGAGGCGGGGGTCGGACATTGAGGTAGGTTGTAGCGGCCCTAACCTATGCCGTCATCCCGGGCTTGAGCCGGGGCCCGCCTGCTACATTTTTGACCAGTGAGAGGAAGGCAGGCCCCGGATCGGGTCAGGGGTGACGAATCAGATCGCGTCGGGGCCGCGGTCGCCGGTGCGGATGCGGATGGCTTGTTCGATCGGGATGACGAAAATCTTGCCGTCGCCGATTCGCCCGGTGCGGGCGGCGGCTTCGATCGCTTCGACGACGCGATCGACCTGGTCGTCCTCGACTACCACCTCGACCTTCACCTTGGGCAGGAAATCGACCACATATTCGGCACCGCGATAGAGCTCGGTATGGCCCTTCTGTCGGCCGAAGCCCTTGACCTCGCTGACCGTAATCCCGCTGACTCCGGCGTCGTGAAGCGCATCCTTCACATCGTCGAGCTTGAACGGCTTGATGATCGCTTCAACCTTCTTCATGACCACCCTGATAGGGCTGCCGCATGGCTGCCGCAATTGATCGCGATGCGAAGGCCGACATGAAAGCCATCATCCTAGCTGCCGGCCAGGGCTCGCGCCTCGGCCATCTGACCGACGACTGGCCCAAATGCCTGATCGAATTCGCCGGGCGAAGCCTGCTCGACCGGCAATTGGACGCGCTTGACCGCAACGGGATCGAGGAAGCGGTGATCGTCACCGGCTTTCGTGACGACCAGATCGAGGCGGCGCTGGCGCGGCGGACAAGCGGGCCGAAGGTGCGGACCTTCTTCAACCCGTTCTTCAAGGTGGCCGACAATCTGGGGTCACTTTACCTGGTGCGCGGGGAACTGAGCGGCGAGTGCCTGGTGTGGAATGGCGATACGTTGGTGTCCGACGCGCTGATGGCGCGGGTGATCGGCAATGTCGGGCAGGACGGCATCTGCGTCACGATCGACCGCAAGGACGCTTATGACGACGATGACATGAAGGTCATCGTCGGCGACGACGGCCGGCTGCGCGCGATCGGCAAACGAATCAAGGACGGGGTCAACGCCGAATCGATCGGGCTGCTGGCGTTTCGCGGTGGCGGGGCCGAGCGCTTCGCCGAAGCGATCGACCGCGCGATGCGCACGAGCGAAGGGACGACGATCTGGTATTTACGGGTGATCCATCACCTCGCTCAGTACGGCGAGGTGTGGACACTCGACATCAGTGGCGAGCAATGGGGCGAAGTCGATTTCCCCGAGGATGTTGGCCCGGCAGAGGCGATGGTCGCGGGGTGGGGTTCCTAATACGGAGGCCTGTCCAGCCCCTTGGCGCTCTTGGTGAAAATCTCGTGGCCGGTCTCGGTGATCCCGATCGAATGTTCGAATTGCGCGCTTAAAGAGCGGTCGCGGGTGACCGCGGTCCAGCCGTCGTCGAGCAATTTGCAGTCGGGGCGGCCAATGTTGATCATCGGCTCGACGGTGAAGAACATGCCGGGCTTCAATTCCGGGCCGGTTCCGGGGCGGCCGGCGTGGACCACGTCGGGGCTGTCGTGGAACAATTGGCCGAGCCCGTGGCCGCAGAAATCGCGGACCACGCCATAACGATGCTTTTCGGCATGGCTCTGGATGGCGTGGGCGATGTCGCCGAGGTGGTTGCCGGGCCGCGCCTGTTCGAGTCCGAGCATGAGGCATTCGTAGGTCACGTCGACCAGTTTGCGCGCCTTTAGCGGGACGTCGCCCACATAATACATGCGGCTGGTGTCGCCGTGCCAGCCGCCGAGGATCGGGGTGACGTCGATGTTGACGATGTCGCCGTCCTTGAGCGCTTTGTCCGACGGTATTCCGTGGCACACGACGTGATTGATCGAGGTGCAACAGCTCTTGGTGTAGCCGCGATAGCCCAATGTCGCGGGCACGCCGCCGCCGTCGATCGTCATGCGGTGGACGATGTCGTCAATGTCCTGGGTAGTGACTCCGGGGACGACGAACTTGGTCAGCTCGTCGAGAATGCTGGCGGCGAGTTGGCCCGCAGCACGCATGCCGGCGAACCCGTCGGGACCATGCAGCTTGATGGTGTTCGATCTGGCCTCGGCGCGATCCTCGGCGCTGACAGTGATATATTCGGTCATGGCCCTGAGATAGGGTAGGGGGGCGCAAAAGTCGACTGGAGGCAATGCGTTGAGCAGAGTGTGGACCGCCGCCTTGGTGGTGATCGGTGATGAAATCCTGTCCGGGCGGACGCAGGACAAGAATGTCGCGCAATTGGCGAGCTGGCTCAACGTGCAGGGGATCCGGCTGGCCGAAGTGCGCGTTGTGCCCGATGTCGAAGCGGCAATTGTCGAGGCGGTCAACGCCTTGCGGGCGCGCAATGATTATCTGTTCACCACCGGCGGAATCGGGCCGACTCATGACGATATTACGGTCGATGCGATCGCAGCGGCGCTCGGGGTCGGGGTGGTTGTTCATCCAGAGGCGCGCGCGATCCTCGAGCGATATTATGCCGACAAGGGCGGGATCAACGAGGGACGCCTGAGGATGGCGCGGGTGCCGGAGGGGGCCGAGCTGATCCCCAACAAGATGTCGGGTGCGCCGGGGATCAGGGTCGACAATGTGTTCTTGATGGCGGGGGTGCCGCATATCACCGCGGGGATGCTCGACGCGCTGACCGGGAGCCTTGAGGGCGGGCGGCCACTGGTGTCGGTGACGATCGGTGCGTTCGCGCCCGAAAGCGAAGTCGCCGAATTGCTGCGGACCACCGAGAAGCGCAATGAAGGCGTGTCGATCGGCAGCTACCCATTCTTCAAGGCGGGCAAGGTTGGCGGCAATTTCGTCATCCGATCCGAGAACCAGGCGCTCGCCCGGCGGGTGGCCGACGAGCTTGCGGCGGCGCTCGATGCGGCAGGTTATCCGACGACTGACGGCGGCATTTGATCGAATGCGGCTTTATCCGGCGATGATCGCCCGCTAGGCGGTCGGGCGATGCGGTTGGCCTATATCCAGTCTCCGGCCGACTGGCGGCGCCCCGATGTGCGTCAGCGCGCGTTGGTCATCGGGCTGACCTTGCTCGCCGAATTGCTGTTCCTGCTGATGCTGCTCGGGCTTGGCCCGGCGTCATGGGGCGAGCGCAAGGAAAAATCCAAACCGATCGAGATCAGTTTCCTGCCCGAGGCCGATGCGCCGATCCCCGACGAGGCCGCGCCCGAGGCGGCGCGCAAGACCGTCCCCAAGCCAAAGCCGATCCCCACCGTCCCGCCGATTCCGCCCAGCCCGCTCGCCAAGTCGCCCTATCTCAAGCTGAGCAGCGAGGATTTTGCCGCCGCCGACATTTCCAAGCTGGGTAGCGCCGGCGGCCACGGATCGGCGACGCAAGGTGCCTCATCGGCCAGTGTTGGGGTCGGGCCTGGCGGCGCGACACTCTATGCCGCCGAATGGTTTCGCCACCCAAGTCATGCCGAACTCACCGGATATATAGATAAGAAGAGCTGGGAACCGGGATCGTGGGCCGAGGTGGCATGCAAGACGATCGCCGACAATCGGGTGGAAAATTGCCAGGCGATGGACGAATCGCCGCCCGGGTCGGGGCTTGCCCGCGCGATCCGGTTGGCCGGCTGGCAGTTCCGCATCCGCCCACCGCGGGTCAACGGCAAGCCGCTGGTCGGAACCTGGGTGCTGGTGCATATTGATTTCACCGGCAAAGCGGAGTGATCGGCGAATGGCGCATGTCCTGATCGGCTGGGAATTAGGCGCCAATCGCGGGCACGCAATGCAGCTGCAATTGCTTGGAACAGCGCTTCGCAAGGCCGGGCATGAGGTCAGTTTCGCCGTCCAGCGGATCGACGTGTTGAGCGAGGCAGAGGCTGGCGGGTCGCCGGTGTGGCAAGCCCCGCTGACCCCGCGCTTGCTCATTACGGGATCGCGGTCCGGCGGCCATCCCACGACTGGAATGGCGGATATCCTCGCCCGGCTGGGGTTTGACGACAGCGGGATCGTCGCGGCGATGATCAGCGGCTGGTACCGGCTGATCGGCGCGATCCGGCCCGATGTTGTCATCGCCGAATATGCGCCGTTCCTGCTGCTTTCCGCACGCGGGCGCGTTCCGGCGGTGGCAGTCGGAACGGCTTTCGGCCAGCCGCCTGCGGGTATGAAATTGCTGCCGAAACTTGTCGATGGGCCTAGCGCGGTCGATCAATTGGCACTGCTTGAAACAATTAATCGAAGTGCGACGAAGGCTGGCATCCCGATGCTCGAATCGCTGCCGCGACTGTTTGAGGCCGACCGGATGCTGCCCGCCAGCTTTACCGAGCTTGATCCTTATGCCGCCGATCGGCCCGAGCCGCTGGCCAGCCCGGTGCGCGCCGGCTTCGCTGCTTGCGCCGGGTCGGGGGAAGACGTCTTCGTCTATGCACCCGAGCGGATCGCGGTCGATGCGCCGTTGTGGCACGGGCTTGCGGCGTCGGGGCTGCCGATCCGCATTCATCCGCAGCGTGCGCCTGCAGCGTTGCTCGACGCGCTTGCCGGGCATGGCTTTGCGGTAGAGACTGAGCCGGTCGATTTTGCGACCATCGCCAAAAGATCGCGCATGGTGGTGTCGCATGGCGGGCACGGCTTCGCCTGCGCCGCGATCGC
>JBKJNP010000289.1:0-7944 GCA_046593565.1 Sphingomicrobium sp.
GGTCAGCGCCGGCACGTTGAAGCCGTTGAGGCGGATCGACCCTTCGGACGACAATTCGCTGACTTCCGGGCGAACGCGCATCGAGATGCGGCCGTCGGCGAGCACGAACGGGGTGAAGGCCAGGCCAACGCCATATTGCTTATATTCGATCGTCACCGAGCCGAGGCTCTGCGAGATCGGCACCGGGAATTCGCCGCCGGCCAGGAAGCTGGCGGTTTCGCCCGACAACGCAGTCAGGGTCGGTTCGGCAAGGGTTGTGACCAAGCCGTCGGTTTCCGCCAGCTGCAGTCGCGAAATCAGGTTCAGGCCGAGGATGTTCTTGGCCAAGCCGATCGTGGTTCCGGTGGCAGACCGGAGAATCGCGCCATAAGTGGCGGCATCCGCAGCCTCGCCGGCTGGCGGGACGAAAATACCATCGCCCTGCGCAATCGAAAAGCCACTATTGCCTTGGCCGAGGAGATTGAACCCGACCTCCTTGAGCAAGCTGCGGTTCACTTCGGCGATCTTGACCCGAAGCGCGACCTGAAGCGGGGTTGCCGAGCGGATCCGGCTGACGACCTGTGTTCCGGCGCCGACATAAGCCTGGACCAGGCGCTGGGCTTCCTCGACATCGCCGGGCGAGGCGACGGTGCCGGTGAGCAACACGAGGTTGTTCATCGGCGTCACCTGGATGGCGGAGTCGGGCATGGCCAGGCGCATCATCTCGTCGAGCGAGCCGGTGTTGCTGCCAACGCGAACGGTGGCGGCGTAAACCACCCGGCCGCTCTTGGTGGTGGCGTAGATGGTGGTCTCGCCACTGCGCTTGCCGAACACATAAAGCTGGCTCGCGGAGCGGACCTGCACGTCGGCGATCGAGTCGTTGGCGACAAACACGTCGCTCATCGGCGCCGACAGCCGGACGAGGGTGCCCGTTCCCTGGCTCAGATTGAGGGTTTCCGACGGCCGTGCGGCAACCGGCTGGGCGGCGGCCGGGGCGGCAGCGGTGACGGTGCCAAGGCTCAGCGCCAGGGCGGCCATCGCGGTGCCCAGACGGGCGCGATTGCGGATGTTGAGACTGGTCATCTTAACGGGCTCCCACCGAAACTTCGGTCACAGTATTGCCACGCGAAACACGAACCACCGGGCCGCCGGCGGAACTGCCGCCGTTGACGCCGCGGATCGCTCCGGCGAGGTTGTTGACGGCATTGACGCGCTCGTCGCCACGGCCACCTTCGCGCGCCGGGACTGTCCGGCGCTGGTAGCGCGAAACATCGGCGCCAGTGACATAGGTCGGGTTGACGTCGGTCGGCCGACTGGCGATCGCCAGCAACATCTGGCGCTCCTGGCCGGGATTGGTCGAATCCGACACCTTGACCTCGCCGCTGGCGACAGCACGCTCGAGCTCGGCGGCATTTTCCGCAATTGAGCGCAGCGACAATGACAATTGGCCGATGGACTGGGCCACGGCGACCTTCTCGGCGATGCGCGGCGTGGCCTCGAGGGTCACGGTCGCCATCACCTTGGGAACGGTCTTGCCTTCTTCGTCCTTGCCGTCGATCCGCTGATCGGTGGCGAGGACGCGCATGTTGCGGACGATGGTTTCGCTGACGCGCAGCGGCGGACCGTCGCCACCGCCCTTGACCTCCTGGGTCAGGACGACATCGACGCGGTCACCGGGAAAGATGAAGCCGGCGACGCCGCTGGTCGCGGACACCGGCACGGTGACGGCGCGCATCCCCGGCCCAAGCGCCGCGGCCAGGAAGCCACGATCGTTGGGACCGACGATCGATCCGCGAGTAACCGGCTGGCCGGCGGTGATGGGATTGCGAACAACCGTGCCGAGCAGCTTGCTGATGTCGCCATCAGCGCCGCCCTCTATATAATAGGCGTTCTGCACCATTTCCTTGGGCCAGGTCTGATAGGTCAGGCTTTCCTGGTCGATGATCGTACCCACCGGGAGCGCCTTGCGGGCGACCAGGATCTTGGGTCCGAGCGGAACCGCCGGAGCGGCCACGGCCTGGGCTGCCCCGGCCCCGACAAACATGTTCTTGGCCATGACGGCGGTAACCACCGCGATGACCAGAGCTGCTACCAGCAGTGCGACTTTCTTCACGTCCATGGCGATTACGCCTCCCCAAAGGGTCCCTCGAATGTTCCCAGACATCAGGCAAATTGGTTAAGAAACCGTTGGGCGAGAATCCAAAGCGCGCCGATTGCGATGGCCACGCCATAGGGAACCTCGGGTTTCTGTTTTTCTTTTTCGATGCCGTCGGCCGACTCGCGCCGAACTTTGCGGCGGTGGAGAATCAGCACGACCACGGTCAGCAAGCCGCCGGCAAGCGACATGATGACCAGGAATTTGACCGTCGACAGGGGCGAGAACCACAGGGCCAGCGCCGCGGCCAGCTTGACATCGCCGCCGCCCATCATGCCGAGATAAAAGGTCAAGGCGAGTACCGCGAACACCGCCAGCGCGACTCCGATCTGCATTGCGGCGTCGGGCCACAGCGGCAGCCCGATCGACCACCAGTAAAGCGGTGCCATCAGCGCCACGGCTGCATTGAGCCGATTGGAAATGGTGAAGGTGCGCACGTCGATCACCGCTGCCACCACCAGGATGATCGCTAGCACCACGAGCAGAAATTCAGTGAATCCGAGATTTGTCATGCAATGCGCTCTAGACGGTCCGGCTTTCCAAACCGTAACCAGCACGCGTGATACGCTATGACATCATGATCGTCGGCGGCGGGATTGCCGGGGCCAGCCTCGGCGCCCGGTTGGCGGACGATTTTCGAATCCTGCTGGTTGAGGCGGAGGATCTGTGCGGCCGCCATTCGACTGGGCGGTCGGTCGCCTTCTGGCAGGCCAGCCTGGGTGGGCGCAATCCGGCGCGGCAGCTCAGCCTTCGCTCTAAACCGATGTTCGATCGAAACTGGCCGGGGTCGGATGCGCCGTTGCTTCGGCGGCGCGGCGCGTTGCACCTGACGCGAAGCGATAGTTCGACGCCGGAAGGGCTCGATGATTTGGCAGGCGACGATTCGTTGGTGCGAATCGAGCGCGATGCCCTGGACCAAATGGTGCCCGGATTGCGCGAGCAATGGACCGGCGCCTGGCACGAACCAAGCTGCGCCGACATCGAGGTGGCCGCATTTCACGGCGCCTGCCTTGCCGCGATCCGTCGCGGCGGAGGCGAGGTCCGGACCGATTCTGCGTTGGTCGGGGCGCGACGATCGGGCGAAGGCTGGATTGTCACGACATCAGCTGGTGAGGTCGAGACCGGCCTGATCGTCAATGCCGCAGGCGGCTGGGCCGACCAGGTGGCGCAGCGATGCGGCTTGCCGTCGATCCCGATCGAACCGCGGAGGCGCACCGTGGTCCAGCTGCGAGTCGGACGCACCGGCCTGCGCAACCTGCCATTGGTCACCGATCTGCACCAGAGTTTCTACTTCAAGGGCGAAAGCGACAATGTCGTGTGGGTCAGCCCACTCGACGAGACATTGGTCGAGCCATGTGACGCCGCCCCCGAAGAAATTGACGTGGCGATGGCGATCGACCGGTTCGAACGCGCGGTCGACTGGCCGGTCGAGGCGGTCGAGCGCAAATGGGCCGGGCTTCGTAGCTTCGCGCCCGCGCGCGCGATGCAGTTCGGCTTCGACCCGCTCGATCCGGCCTTCTTCTGGTGCGCGGGGCAGGGCGGCATGGGCATCCAGACCGCCCCCGCCGCCTCCCTGTTTTGCGCGACCCTGATCCGAGGGGATACGCTTGGGCCCGAACTGCAGGGAATCGACTCCGCGGATTTCGCGCCGCGAGGTAGCACTTAGCGCCGCTTTTCAGCCTCTGCGCAGGCGAGGGCGTCGGCGCGTTCATTCTCGGCGTGGCCGTTGTGGGCTTTCACCCAGTGCCACTCGACGCGGTGGGGTTCGGCGGCGGCCAGCAGCGCTTGCCACAATTCGGCATTCTTGACCGGCTTCCTGTCTGCGGTGCGCCAGCCATTCTTGCGCCAGCCGTGAATCCACTTGGTGATCCCGTCGCGCACATAGACGCTGTCGGTGGTCAGGCTGACCCGGCATGGCTTCTTGAGCGCGTTGAGTGATTCGATCGCGGCCATCAATTCCATGCGATTGTTGGTCGACGGCTTCTCGCCGCCCGACAATTCGCGCTCCTTGCCGCCCGAACGCAGCACCGCGCCCCAGCCGCCCGGACCCGGATTGCCCTTGCACGCGCCATCGGTGAAAATCTCGACCTCGGGAAGCTCGCTCACTTAATCGACGAGCTCGCGCGGCAATTTGAAGATCATCCCCTCGTTGACGTGGGCAGCCTCTTCTTCGGTGACTGCGAACCGCTCGCGCAGGGCATCGACCACTTCGCGCACCAGCACTTCGGGGGCCGAGGCGCCTGCCGTGAGTCCGATCGTGCCGGGCTGGCCGAACCATTCCCAGTCGATGTCCGACGCGCGGGCGATCAGCCGGGCGGGGACGTTCAATCGCTCGGCGACTTCGGCCAGGCGCAGCGAATTGCTGCTGTTGGTGGCGCCGATCACCAACATTTTCTCGGCGCGCGGGGCGATCGCCTTGACCGCCGCCTGGCGGTTGGAAGTGGCGTAACAGATGTCCTCGCCCTTGGGGCCGCGGATCGCGGGAAAGCGGCGCTGCAGTGCGGCGACAATCTCGGCCGTATCGTCGACCGACAGGGTGGTCTGGGTGAGGAAGCTCAGATTGTCGGCATCCTCGACTGAGACCGCTTCGGCCTGTTCGATCGTCTCGACCAGAGTCATCGCACCCTCGGGCACCTGGCCGAAGGTGCCGACCACTTCGGGGTGCCCCTCATGGCCGATGAACAGGATGTGCCGCCCGACTTCGATCAGCCGCTGCGCCTGGCGATGGACCTTGCTGACCAACGGGCACGTGGCGTCGAGATAGTCCAGACCACGCGCTTCGGCCGCGGCCGGGACGATTTTGGGTACGCCGTGGGCACTGAACACCACCGGCCGGCCGTCGGGCACCTCGTCAAGCTCGTCGACGAACACCGCGCCCATCCCGCGCAGCCGGTCGACGACGAATTTGTTGTGGACGATCTCGTGCCGGACATAGACTGGCGGACCGTACAGGAGGATCGCTTTCTCGACGATCGTGATCGCGCGATCGACCCCGGCGCAGAAACCACGCGGCGCGGCGATCAATATGTGAAGTGGGGGAAGCATGGGGCTCATGTAAGCGATTGCTTGCAGGCAGCCAAGGCGCTTCCTATGACAGCGCCAATTGAATTGTCGGCCTCAGGCCCGCCTCGAAAAGGATCCGCCTTCGTGAAAGTCCGCTTGCTGTCGATCGCCTGCCTCGCGCTTCTTGCCTCCTGCTCGACCAAGGGTACGGTCGCCGACGGCGGGATTTACATCACGCGCTCCTCCTGTCCGCAGCTCGGCATTCCAGCCGGCACTGGAGATGTCACCATGTTCGACCCGGCCGGAAGCACCGACGCCCGCGCGATCGACGTGGTGGCGACCATCACCAATTTGCGCGCCACCTGTGACGAGCGTGGCGCGCAGGTCAGCTCGGTCGCCAGCTTCGACGTGGTCGCCACCCGCCGCGACGCGAGCGCACCGCGCCAGGTCGTGCTACCGTTCTACAATGTAGTGATGCAGGGCGGGACCCGGGTCGTCGCCAAGAAGCTTGGCGCCGTGTCGCTCGATTTCGCCGCCGGAAGTTATCGCGCGCAAACCGCGTCTCGCGTTGCGGTATCGGTCGATCGCGCCTCGACCGGCCTGCCAGAGGATGTCCGCCGCGAACTGACCCGCAAGCGCAAGACCGGCGACGCCGATGCCGCGGTCGACCCCTTGTCCGACCCCAAGATCCGCGACGCCGTCGCCCGCGCCACCTTCGAGCATCTGGTCGGCTTCCAGCTGACCCAGGACCAACTGCGCTATAACGCCACCCGCTAGGAGGTCGTCCCGCTTCGAATCATTTGACTCGGGGTTGGGCCACGGCCAATGCCGTGGCGTGTCCTGGGCCTCGGCCCGAGGGACGCGCGGGAGAGTATGGCGGTTCCCGGACCGTCATCGCCGAAGGAGCAACCGCCCCCGGAATCTCTCAGGCAAATGGACCGCGCGCGCCCGGACAGTCTGGAAAGTGTCGCTGCTCAGGCAGTGGCCGCCGAAGGGGTAACCCGCCCCAGCCTTGGCTTAAACGCCAAGTGGCTATGGCGGGGAAAGCTCTCAGGTCTCAGTGACAGAAGGGGGTTTGGAAGTGGGGAGGCTCGCCGCGAGCAACCTTGCGCCGAGCCTATTTTCTGGAGCGAGATCAATGGCCGAGACCGACCCGACCGACACCCAGCCTCTCGCGCTAGATGCCTGGCATCGCGCCCGCGGCGCCCGCATGGTGCCGTTCGCGGGTTATTCGATGCCGGTCCAGTATGACGGCGTCATCGCCGAGCACCTCTGGACTCGGACAAATGCCGGCCTGTTCGATGTCAGCCATATGGGCCAACTCACCTTTCACGGCGCCAACGTCGACATGGCGCTCGAGACCTTGCTTCCCGGCGATCTCCAGATCCTGAAGGACGGTCGCTTGCGTTACTCGATGCTGCTCGACGACAATGGCGGGATTGTCGACGACCTCATGGCCACCCGCCGCCGCGACCATTTCTATGTCGTGGTCAACGGCGCGACCAAGCAAGGCGATATTGAGGAGTTCGAGCGCCGCCTGCCGCGCGGGATCGTGCTCGATCATTGGAAGGAGCAGGCCCTGCTCGCGCTCCAGGGGCCGCGTGCGGTCGATGTGCTTGAGGCACTCGCGCCCGGAGTTACGGATTTGGGCTTCATGCAAGGCGCCCAGTTCGACCTTGCCGGCACCCCCGCGTGGATCAGCCGCTCGGGCTACACTGGCGAAGACGGGTTCGAGATTTCGATTTCCGCCAGCGTTGCTGACAAGGTCGCCGATGCGCTGATCGCTGATGACGCGGTCAAGCCGATCGGCCTCGGCGCGCGCGATTCGCTGCGGCTCGAGGCGGGTCTTCCCCTCTACGGCCACGATCTCGACCGTCAGACGACGCCGGTCATGGCCGATTTGCAGTTCGCGATTGGCAAGCGTCGCCGCGCCGATGGCGGCTTTCCCGGCGCGTCGCGGATCGTGGGGGAAATCGACCAGGGTCCGGTCCAGCGCCGCATCGGCCTCAATGTCGAGGGCCGCCAGCCGGTCCGCGAAGGCGCCTTGATCCTCGACGGCGAGGGCAATGACATCGGCCGCATCACCAGCGGCACCTTCTCGCCAAGCCTCCAGCGACCCATCGCTATGGGCTATGTCGCTACCGCGTCGGCCGAGCCAGGCACCGCGCTCAAGCTCGAACAGCGCGGCAAGATCTTCGACGCAATCGTCACCGCGATGCCGTTCGTCCCCCACCGCTACCACCGCAAGCCTGCAGGAGCCTAAGCCATGACCATTTACTTCACCGGCGAGCATGAATGGATCAAGGTCGAGGGCGACACCGCCACGATCGGCATTTCTACCCACGCGCAGGAAGCGCTCGGCGACATCGTGTTCGCCGAGGTGCCCGAACAGGGCAAGGCCTTGAACAAGGGCGACGAGGCTGCGGTGGTCGAATCGGTCAAGGCGGCGAGCGACGTCTATGCCCCGGTCGCGGGCGAAGTGATCATCGGCAATGAAGCGCTGGCCGACGACCCCGCCTTGATCAACCGCGATCCCGAGGGCGAAGGCTGGTTCTTCAAGATGACGTTGGCCGACAAGGCTGAGCTCGACGGCCTGATGGACGAAGCGGCGTACCGCTTATGGGTCAAGACGCTCTGACCATCCTCGTCGCCTCGACCTCGCAATGGGATGCCGCGGATTATGCCCGCAACGGTGGCTTCGTGGCCGCGTTGGGGGAGGCGGCGCTCGACCTGCTCGATCCGCAGCCGGGCGAGCATATCCTTGACGTCGGTTGCGGCGACGGCACGCTGACGTGTCGCACCAAGGA
>JBKJNP010000155.1:0-4483 GCA_046593565.1 Sphingomicrobium sp.
AGCGGGATCGACAGCAGCACCGGTAGACGGTGCGCCTTTTCCTCGGCGCGCATCCGCCGCCGCTCGCGCATTTCCGACGCATAGACGCGCAAGGTCTGGGCGATTGACGAGCCGAGCTTGCTCGACTGGATCAGCAAGGTGGAGAAAGCGCGGATCTCGTCGGCCCCGGCACGGTCGGCCATCCGCCGAAGCGCGTCCTCGCGATTGCGGCCGGCGCGCATTTCGAGCACCACCATGCCAAGCTGCTCGGCCAGCCGCGGATGCGATTGGGTCATTTCCATCCCGACCCGCGCGAACGCCGCCTCGAGCCCGAGCCCGGCCTCGACGCAGACCAGCATCAGGTCGAGCGCGTCGGGAAAGCCGTTGACGATCTCCTCCAGCCGCCGGGCGGCGCGGGCGCGAACGAATAGCACCGGCAGATAGAGGCCGAGCGACGCGGTGATGATCACCGTGATGTAGAGCCGGGTCAGCGACGGGGTAGCGCCCATAGTCCAGTAAAGCCCGAGCGCCATGGCCGGCAGGACGAACACCATCACCATGCGCACCAACGTATAGACGCGCGGTGCGTGGGGGGCGGAATAGCCGGCCGCGACCAGTTGCTGACGCAGCGCGGCGTCCTTGGTGTCGACCAGCGACAGGCCGGCCTTCTCGATCCGGTTGACCAGTTTGAGCCAGGCGCTCTCGATCTTGTCCGAGCGGAGCGAGCCGATGTGGAGCGGTTCCTCCCGTACCTCCGGGCCGACCTCCAGCCGCCGCCGCGCAAGCTGGCGAGTGGCGGCGGCCATGGCCGCATAATAGGTGCCGACCGCGACCAGGCCGAACAACAAGGCAAGCAGGACCAGCCGCAGGATCGGATAGTCGTCGATGAGCCCAAGCATCGCCCTACACCTTCAAATCGACCATGCGCCGGATCGTGAAAAATCCGATCAGGTACAGCACGATCAAGCCGATGAATCCGGGCACGAACGCGGGGTCGTCAGACACGTCGAGGTAGAAACCGGGATTGGCGATGAACAGGCCGGCGAAGGCCAGGATCGGCAAGGCGGTGAGCATCACCGCGGTCATCCGTCCCTCGCTCGACAGCGCCCGCACCTTGAGCATCATCGACTGGCGCTCGCGGATCACGCGCGACAGATTCTCCAGGATTTCGGCAAGGTTGCCACCGGTCTCGCTTTGCACCGACAGCGACACGACGAACATCCGCATGTCATCCAGTCCCCAGCGGTCGGCCATCGCCTGGAGCGTATCGCGAAGCTCGGCGCCATAGGTGATTTCGTCGACCACGATGCCGAACTGGCTGCCGATCGGGTCGGGCATCTCTACGGTCAGCAATTCCAGCGCGGCGGCAATCGGGTGGCCGGCGCGAAGGCCGCGCACGAACACGTCGACCGCGACCGGGAATTGCTCCTCCATCTTCTTGCGCGTGCGGTTGGCCTTGACCTGCAACACCATCAGCGGAATCACCGCCCCGGCAATGGCGGAAAATGTCGCCAGCAGCAGCAGTCGGCCGAAGCCGATCGGCTGTCCGAGCACAACCAGCACCATCAGGAGGACGAAAAACAAAGCGAATGGTGCAATCGCCAGGATCAGCATCAGCCGCGATGTCGGCATGGTAATTTGTGCTGCAATCAATATGCGCTCGAACTTCATCGCGATGCGATTGATCAACGGCGGCAGCCCGGCCGGCAAACTGCTGCTCGATCGCCGCAGCAGGTTCATCACCTGTCCGGCGGTCCGCCCCTCGCCGATTAGCTTGAGCCGCAGGTTGATTTCGCGCGACGACGTGCGGTTTGACGCCAGCCAGCCGATCAGCGCGTCGCCGGCCAGCAGCACGGCACCGAAGATGCTCGCCAGCACCATCGCCTTGAGCCAGCTGTCGCTCATCCGTCGAACTTCGCATCGGGGCGGAATAGGTCCGCCGAAAGGCTGATCCCGTGGGCCGCGACATGATCGAGGAAGCGTGGGCGAATGCCGGTCGCCTCGAAGTGGCCCAGCACCAGCCCGTCCGCACTGGTGCCGGTCTGCCGGTAGCGGAAAATCTCCTGCATGGTGATGACCTCGCCCTCCATCCCGGTCAGTTCCGACAGGCTGACGAGTTTGCGGCGGCCGTCCATCAGGCGCGCAATCTGGACCACGACCTGGATCGCCGAGCCGATCTGCGAACGGGCGTAGCGCGCAGGCATGTCGAGCCCGCTCATGCCGATCATCTGCTCGATCCGCGACAAGGCATCGCGCGGGCTGTTGGCGTGGACGGTGGTCATCGACCCTTCATGGCCGGTGTTCATCGCCTGCAGCATGTCGAATGCTTCGCCAGCGCGGACTTCGCCAAGGATGATCCGGTCGGGACGCATGCGAAGCGCATTCTTGACCAGGTCGCGCTGGGCGATCTCGCCCTTGCCCTCGATATTGGGCGGCCGCGTTTCCAACCGCACGACATGGTGCTGTTGGAGCTGGAGTTCGGCGCTATCCTCGATCGTCACGATCCGCTCGCGATCGTCGATCGAAGCTGACATGGCGTTGAGCAAGGTGGTCTTGCCGGTGCCGGTGCCGCCCGAGATCAGGACGTTGCGTCGACAGGCGACGACCGCCTGCAACACGAGCGCCATCTGCGGCGCGATACTGCCCAATTCGATCAGTCGCTCCATGCTGATCGGCGTGCGCGCGAACTTGCGGATCGAGAGCAGGGAGCCGTCAATCGCCAGCGGCGGGACGACCGCGTTGACGCGGCTGCCGTCGGCCAGCCGGGCATCGACCATCGGCGAGGATTCGTCGACCCGACGCCCGACCGCCGACGCAATCTTCTGAATGATCCGAAGCAGATGCTTCTCGTCCTTGAAGCGCACCGGCGTCGGCTCGAGGATGCCGAACCGTTCGACGAACACCTGGTTATAACCGTTGACCAATATGTCGGCGACGGAAGGATCCTTGAGCAACGGCTCGAGCGGGCCGAGGCCGAGCAATTCGTCGAGCACGTCGGCCACCAATTGCTTGCGCTCGACCTGGTTAAGTGCATGATTTTGCTTGGCGAGTTCCTCGGCGACGATATCGCCGACCTCGGCCTCGATCTGTTCGCGCGACATTTGCTCCAGCGCCGACAAGTTGATCAGGTCGAGCAGTCGCTGGTGAAGCTCGACCTTCAATTCGGTCTTGGCGTCTCGCGTTGCAAAAGCGCCCGCTTCGCTCGACGACATGATGCGATCATTCTCGGCCGGGATCGCGGCATCGCTGCCGGGAGCGGCCTCGCGCTGGGACTTGCGGATATTCCACATCGCCTAGCGCTCCAGTCCGAGCGCGGCGGCAAGTCCGGCGTCGAGGACGTCGAGATCCTTGGCCAGGCTGCTTTTGCGCTTGATCTCGGCAATCGGCACGCCGCGGTCGATCGCGGCGCACATCAGGGCATGGTCGTTGGCAACGGTGAACGACACGTCGCGGCCCAAAGTCTCGCGCACGTCGGCGACGCGGATCGTCTTGAGCAGGCCTTTTTCGTAGCGGTTGACGACCACACGGACGTCGAGGTCTTCGAGATCCTGCGACTTGATCAAATCGAGTTGCCGCCGCGCCCGAAAGAGGCTCGGGACGGTCATTTCGGTGACTAGAAGGATGACGTCGGACCGGGCCAGCAACGACAGCGACCAGTTGGTCCAGTTGGTCGGCAGGTCGACCAGCACGGTGCCGAATTCGCGCGCCGCAAGCTCGACGATCTGCAGCAACTGGTCACTCGACAGCGATTCGAGCGGCATCATGTCGGGCGGCGAGGCCAGCACATGCAGCCCGCTGGCGTGCCTGGCGGTGGTCGCGCGCAGCAGGTCGCCGTCGATCCGCGCCCCGGCCTCGATCAAATCGCCCAGCGTCAGGCTGGGCCGCAGGCCGAGCTGGAAGGCAGCGTCGCCGAACTGCACGTCGAAATCGATCAGGCAGACTTCGCGCCCGCGCGCCGCTTCGTGCTCGGCGAATTTGGTCCCGACCTGGGTCAGCAATGCCGTCGCGCCGACTCCGCCGACGCTCTTGATGATGCTGACGACTTTGGCGGTTGCCGCGAATGCATTGTCGTCCTGCCGGGCGAGTTCGTCACGGATCGGTGTCAGCGACACTTCGAGGTCGGCGACATCGAGCGGCAGCGGCACGACGTCATGCGCGCCGGCCCGGATCAGCGATCGGACGAACGCCAACGGCGGCTCGAACGCGGCGGCGATCAACGGCGTGTCGGTGGCGGCGGCGAGCTTCTGGAAGCGCTTGATCGACGACGGCTCGTCGCGGTTGACCTGGACCACCGCGGCGGACGCGGTCGTAAGGTCGGCAGGGTCGATGAAGTCCGTTTCGGAAAGCACGTTGAGCACCAGCGCGAAGCCGACAACGCGCGCTCCAACCAGCTCGGCCGCGTCCCCATCGGCGCCGCTCAGATACAGGTGCACCGAGGATTCGCGGCGGTGGGTCCGCCAGCTACGCGCCGTCTCGTTGGGGTTGACTACCGACATGGCGATAC